>JACPXR010000078.1 GCA_016196465.1 Candidatus Omnitrophota bacterium
CCCGCGGTTTACAGAACCGCTGCGCTGCCATTGCGCCACGCCAGCCAATGGTTATCGCTTGGCCGCCCGCAAAAAGGCGGCGGGGACGGAATCGAGAAGGTCGCCGGCGGTCATGCTCACCTCCCCCACTTTCTTCGCGGCCAGATCGCCGGCCAGGCCGTGCAGGTAAACGCCCGCCCGCGCCGCGGAAAAGGGATCCAGCCCCTGGCCGATCAGGGCGGCGATCATCCCGGTGAGGGCGTCCCCGACCCCGCCGGAAGCCATTCCCGGATTCCCCGTCGAATTAAGATAAACCTGACCCTTGGGAGAAGCCACAACGGTGCGGTGCCCTTTTAAGACCACCACCGCTCCAAGTTCTTTCGCCACCGAGAGGGCGACTTCCCTTCTTCCCCGCTGGACCTTCCCGACCGAAACTCCGAGCAGCCGGCTCATTTCGCCGGGATGCGGAGTGAGAACGAGCCTTCCTCGGGCCTTTCGAAGTTTTCTCCTCGAAGAAGCAGAACCGGAGAAGGCCGCGACCCCATCGGCATCCAAAACAACCGGCTGCCTTGTCTTCAGGAGGAGCTCCTGAACGAATCGGCCGGTGGACAGCTCCCGGGAAAGCCCGGGGCCCACCGCCAGAACATCTGCTCGCTCCAACAAGGGGCGAAGGACCGCGAGGGCGCTTAAGGAAAAACTCCCCTTGGGCGTCTCCGGGAAGGGATGCGTCATCACTTCCCGAAGCTGGGAGGCGACGATGAAGTAAATCGACTCCGGAACGCTCAAGCTCACCAGCCCCGCCCCGGAGCGAAGCGCCCCCAGGGCGCAGAGAACCGGCGCCCCGGTGAAGCCGATCGACCCGGCGACGACCAGGAGATGTCCGTAATCCCCTTTGTAGGTGTTTGGCCGGCGCTGGAGGAGGCGCCGCCACGCGCTGGAGCGCAGTGGCTGTCGCTGGAGGAGGGAAACGGGCACAGGTCCCTTCATGGAGAGGTCACAAAGGCGGCGGCCACGGCGAAAGCGGGCGTGTGCGTGAGAGACAGGTGGACTCGGCACCTCCCCCAGCGCCGCAGGGAGCCGTGAAAGCGGACTCCCGGCTGACCGCTTCCGGCATTGACGATCTCCAGATCCTTCCACTGAAGGCCCAGCCCCTTGGGGGCCCCCAGGGCCTTGACGACCGCCTCCTTGGCGGCGAACCGGGCGGCCAGATGCTGCACCATCGTCTTGCGGGCTTTGGCGTACTTCAGTTCATCCGCTGTAAAAATTCTCGAGAGAAACCGGCTCCCGGAACGCCGGAGAGTCTTCTGGAAACGGGGAACCTCCACCAGGTCGACTCCGGTACCGACGATCTTCATGAGGGATGCACCAACCGCGCCATCTCCCTGACCGCCTGTGGAAAGCCGACTTCCAGGGCGTGGGCCACAATGGAAAAACCGATGTTCAACTCCTCCATTCCGGAGATCCGGGCCACCGGCCTGACATTCCGGTAATCCAGTCCGTGCCCCGCCGCCACGATCAAACCGGCCCACTGCGCCTCCCGGGCGGCCTCCCTCAAAGAGGAAAGCTCCCTCATCGCCCGAGCCCTGCTCTTGGCCTGCGCGTAGGCCCCCGTGTGGAGTTCGACCATGTGCGCTCCCAGAGAAACCGCCCGATCGATCTGTTGGGGGTCCGGATCAATGAAAAGAGAGACCCGAACCCCGGCGCCCCGCAAGCGGAGGATCGCCTCCCGAAGCCGCTCCTTTCCCTTGAAAAGATCCAATCCCCCCTCCGTGGTGAGCTCTTGCCTTCTTTCCGGCACCAGCGTCGCCTGGTCCGGCTTCAGGCGGAGGGCAATGGAAACGATCCCCGGATGGGCCGCCATCTCGAGATTGAGCGGCACCGAAAGCTTCCGCTTGAAACCCCACAGATCCTCTTCCTGGATGTGCCGACGGTCCTCCCGCAGATGGGCCACGATGCCCTCGGCCCCCGCGGCCTGCGCCGCTTTGGCCGCCCACAGAGGGCTGGGGGAAAACCCCCGCCTGGCTTGGCGAAGGGTCGCCACATGATCCACGTTCACCCCAAGCTTCGGCATCGCTAAAGATGCAGCAGCTGCCGGATGGCAAACCAGGTCCCCACCGCCAGGGCCAGCGCGATGAGCTTCAGATACAACCGCTGGCTCAACCAATCGTTCATGATGCTCAACCCTTCTCTTCGCCGGTGGAGTGGACCATCTCCTCGGGGGGCCGGGTGCCGGTGACTCCATAAAGGAGTTTGGCGATCTCTTCCCGATTCAGATCCTTCGTCAGCTCCCCCTTCCTCGCCAGCGAAACCGTTCCGGTCTCCTCGGAAACCACGATGACGGTGGCATCCGCCTCCTCGCTCAAACCGACCGCCGCCCGGTGCCGGGTCCCCATCGTCTTGGAAAGCCGGGGATTCTCGCTCAGAGGGAAGAGGGCCGCCGCCGCCACGAGTCGTCCCCGGGAGATCACCACCCCTCCGTCGTGAAGGGGGGTTCCCGGCATGAAGATCGTCTGCAGCAGTTCGCTCGAGATCGTCGCGTCCATCCCCACCCCGCTTTCCGCGTACACCTGCAGGCTCGTCTGGCCCTCAATGGCCAGAATCGCGCCGATCCTCCGGCGGGAAAGGGCGAGCACCCCTCTGAGGATCTCCTCGACGACCTCTTCCCTGCGGGGGGCCGTCCGAAAGAGGGTCTCCCCGCCGATCCGGGCCAACCCGCGCCGGAGCTCCGGGTGAAAGATGACGAGAAACCCGACCGCCATGAGGGGGGCGATCTTCGCGAAGAGCCAGACGAGAACCTCCAGGCGGAGGAGGCCCGCGAGGAGAAAGACAAGGGCCAGAACCACCGCCCCCCGGAATACCAGCACGGCGACGGACCCCTGAAAGTAAACGAGAAGCCAGTAGATGAAGGCCCAGAGGATGCCGATCTCCAGCGCCCCGCGGAGGAAGCCGAACAGACCGTGCAGAAAGTCGGTCATGAAAGACGGAAGGCCTCGGCGACTTCAACCACCTGGCGCATCGCCCCCACGTCATGCACCCGGACCACATCCGCTCCGAGATAGACCCCCAAGGCGACCACCGCCGCCGTTCCGAAAAGCCGTTCGGCCGGCGCTGGAGGAGGCGCCGCCACGCGCTCCTGCGCAGCGGCCGCCACCGGCGCCCCGATGAAGGACTTTCGAGAAGGCCCGATCACCACCGGAAAATCCAGTGCCTTCAAGGAAGGGAGGCCCTTCAGGAGAAGGAAGTTCTGCTCGGCGTTCTTTCCAAATCCCAGGCCTGGATCGATGAGGATCCTCTCGCGGGGAATCCCGGCGGCCCTCGCCCTGGCAATGGAGGCCTTGAGCTCCCCCACCACCTCCGGGACCAGCCTCCGGTAATGGTTGAGCTTCTGCATGGTCCTTGGAGTTCCGCGCATGTGCATGAGGATCACGGGGACCTCGGCCCTGGAGACCACCTCAGCCATCCGGGGATCCGACAAGGCGGTGACATCGTTCACGAGGGAGGCCCCTGCCCCGATCGCCGCCTCTGCGACGGCCGCCTTGGAGGTGTCGACCGAGACCGGGATCGAGAGCCGCTTCGAGAGCCCTTCGAGGACGGGGAGAATCCTCCTCATCTCCTCCCGGGCGGGAACCCCCTGGGAGCCGGGACGGGTCGATCCGGATCGCGACGCG
>JACPXR010000079.1 GCA_016196465.1 Candidatus Omnitrophota bacterium
AGTCGCATCCGTTGATGCGACAGTAATCCAGATTGGTCAGAGCCCCCCGATGCTTCAGATACGCCAGGCCATACCTCTGCCTTTCTGAAAGGTCCAGCGATACAAAACGCTCGAGCCATTTGACGATTCGAGCATTAAAAAGAGTGTTGTTAAAGCAGGTGACACGAAAATACGTCCGGTCATCCCGGAATCGCGGCGGCTCCATGCCGGCCTTGTGGAGCGACTGGATCATGTGTAGGATCCCAGACCCCCGGTTCTCGCATAAAGCGCCCGGCTCACCAGGAACAGGACAATCTTCCAGGATCTTGATCAAAAATGAATTGCGGGAGGCCTGGAGCCCTTGCTCACCCAGCCGATCCACGGTCACGGGCCCAAAAAGGCCACCGGGATTGTCGATCTCGATACGATCTGGAAATATTTTGACCTGCACGGCACTGCCTCGGGCCAGCGGTGAATAGTCGCGATGGACGAGGGCGTTGGTGACGGCCTCGCGAAAGAAGAGCTCCGGGTATTCCAGCGCGTCTTCCCGGAAGAGCCCTTTGACGACGGCGCGTCTTCGGATGTTCCGGCGGATCGCGGCGATGGTTTCAGGCACCATCGTCAAAAGCGGGCCCTCAATCTTGATGTTATCGACGAACCGCTCGCCCAAAGCGCCCGTGGCATCTTCTTTCTCCCGCGGGTACACCAGCACGTGCACCGACAACCCCGGGAAAAACCTCTGCGGGTCCGCACCCAACGCAAGCAGTCCAGCCAGCGTCGGAAAACGTGTCCCGTCCTTTTGCACCAATATTCTCGTTGCGGAAAGAATTTTTTCGTCCGACCAGACCGCCATCCGGGGAAACTTTCGGCGGACAGCCGTCAAATAGGAGCGAACCAGTTCTTTGGAAAGGGCTGATGTCGCCGCACCGGGTACGGGCTCCATGTCGTAAACCGGCTGGCCTCTCCCATCCAGAAAACCCTGAACCTCATATTGGGTCAACTGCCGATTGCCGTCGGCTACGCGAATGAACGAACCGGATACAATGCCCGCGCCTTTGTAATGGCTGGGTTTTTCCTTGTAGGAAACTTCCGGTATTTCGGCCGTTATGAGTCTTTTGCCTTCTACGGAATGGATCTCGATGAGGGGCCGAAGTGGAGGGACCATCTGGTCGCACAGTGATGCCAGATCCTGCTGAATTTTTTTAGCGTCAGAAACCCCTTCCACGCGCTCGAGAGATTCGCTCCACCCCAGAATGAGCACGCCTCCACCGGGAGTATTTGCCAAAGCCGAAAGCGTTTCCCACAGACGCTTGGGGAAACCTCCAGCCGCGGATTTCGCCTCGATATAGGCCGTATCGCCGGCGGCTTCTTTGAGAGAGTCGAGGATTTCTTGAAGGTCCGATGCGTTCATATCTTACCTACCCGCTATCTTACCAATTATCATATTAAGATCAAGATAAAAGTTAATATGATAAGCGCCGTTGGGGCCTATGGTAGATTAAAGGCTGTTAGGGCGCTGACGAGAGGGCGGAGATCTGGTAGGCAAGCTGGGTCGGTTCGCCGGAGAAACACCAGTCCCGGAACTGTGCGAGAAACTCGGCTACGGGCCCCTCAGGCACAGTTCGAAAATCCGCCCGTCGGCCCCATATCTCTCCTCTCCTGATATAATAAGCCCCGTGAGCAAGGACCACAGCTTCGACTTCGTTTCCAAGGTAGACCTCCAGGAGCTGAGGAACGCCCTGAGTCAGGCCCAGAAGGAGATCCAGACCCGCTTTGACTTCAAGGGGAGCTCCGCCAGTCTCCAGTTCGAGGAATCCGCCGGAGCGATCAAGCTCTCGGCCGATCATTCGATGCAGCTCAAGAGCGTCCGGGATCTCTTCGAGACCAAGCTGGCCAAGCGGGGCGTCTCTTTAAGGTCCTTCTCCTGGAAGGAGCCGGAGACCCTTCCCGGCGGGGGAATGAAGCAGCAAGCGGACCTTCAGCAGGGTCTTTCCTCTGAGAAAGCGAAGGAGGTCGTCAAGACGGTGAAGGGTCTGGGCCTGAAAGTAGAGGCCCGGATCGAGGCAGATTCGGTGCGGGTTTCCGCGAGGCAGATCGATGACCTGCAGGCGGTCATTCAGACTCTCCGGGGAAAAGACCTCGGCATACCGCTGCAGGTGGAGAATTACCGGTAAGTCCCTAAAAGGAGGGAATGAACCATGACGAGCGGAAAATCGTGCGGGGTGTGCAAAGTCGTCGGAATCCTGGTGGGAATCGGCGCCCTCAACTGGGGCCTGCTGGCCTTCTTCCAGCTGGATCTCGTGGCCAAGCTCCTCGGTGACATGACGGGGCCAGCCAAAGCGGTCTATGGGGCGATTGGAATCGCCGGAGCCCTGAAGCTGATTTCCCTCGTGAAGTGCTGTCCCGCCTGCAGCAAAGGCAGCTGCGGAACCAAGTAGTTTAAAGGGCATCCACAGGGGGAGGCCGATGAGCGTTGTCCTCGGAGTCGGCCCCCCCTGCAACCATGACCCCTCCGCCGCTCTTCTGGTGGACGGCAGGCTGATCGCCGCCGCCGAGGAGGAGCGTTTCACCCGCCTCAAGCATGCCACCGATCAGCTTCCCCTCCATTCCGTCCGGTACTGCCTTCAGGCCGCGGGCTTAAAACCGGAGGATGTCGAGGCGGTCGCCTACGCCTGGTGCCCCGCCGCCTGCCGAAGAGCCCGCTGGCCTTACGCCGCCCGGATGAGCCCGACGAGTCTCCATGCCGCCCGGAAGATCCTCACCAAAAGCGGCAAGATCAACCAGTTCAAAGAGCAGCTCGTCCGAGAAACTCTCATCGCTTCGGGGATCGATCCCCGCCGGGTCAAGATCTCCTACGTGGAGCACCACATCGCCCACGCGGTCAGCTCTACTCTCTTCTCCGGTTTCAAGGACACTGCTTTTATGTCGGTCGACGGGAGCGGGGAGTTCATCTCCATGCTCCTGGGGGAGGTGCGGGACGGGCGGCTGATCAAGTTCAAGGAGCTGTACAACCCCGATTCGCTCGGATTTTTTTACTCCACGATCACCGAGTACCTCGGCTTCCGCTCCAACGACGGGGAGTACAAGGTGATGGGGATGGCCCCCTACGGAGATCCGAACAAGGCCGACCTCTCCCGCATGATCCGGAAGACTTCCGACAGCTTCCAGGTGAACAACGACTACGTCTGGGTGATCGAGTCCAAGCGCCACCGGTCCGATCTCATGTACTCGAGGAAGATGGTGGAGGAGTTCGGCCCTCCCCGGCAGGGGGAGGGGCTCTCCGAGCCGTACATCCACATCGCCGCCGCCACCCAGAAGATCTTCGAAGAGATCGCTCTTTCGATGGTGGAGAGATACCTCGCCGGGCCCTTAAAAAGGCACAAGACCCTCTGTCTGGCGGGCGGATGCGCGCTCAACGTGATCCTCAACCAGCGGTTTTTGAGCAATCCCCTGGTGGAGCGGCTCTTCATCCAGCCGGCGGCCAACGATGCCGGGACCTCCCTAGGGGCGGCCGCCTACACCGCCCAGGAGATGGGAGACGCGATCGAGCCGATGGCTCATTCCTACGCAGGCCCGGGGTTTGAACCCGATCAAATCCAGGCGGTCCTGGAGAAATCGGGACTCCCCTTCAAGCGGTGCGACGATCCCGTGGAAGAGGCGGCGGAGCTTCTTGCCAGGGGAGAGATCTTAGGATGGTTCCAGGGACGGATGGAGTTCGGGCCACGGGGGCTGGGGAACCGGAGCATCCTGGGCAACCCCACCCTCGCCGGCACCAGCCGCAAGATCAACACCCTCGTCAAGTTCCGGGAGCCCTGGAGACCGTTTTGTCCGTCGATCCTCGAGGAACAGGCCCCGGAGATCCTCGGTTCGGCTCACCCTTCCCCCTACATGACGATCGGCTTCCCCGTGAGCCCCGCCTGGAAGAAAAAGATCCCTGAGGTGGTCCACGTCGACGGGAGCGCCCGTCCTCAGACGGTGGATTCGAAGCGAAATCCGCGCTTTTACGCCCTTTTAAAGAGCTTCCACCGAAGAAGCGGCGTGCCGGCCCTGATCAATACCTCTTTGAACCGCAAGGGGGAGCCGATCGTCTGCACCCCCGAGGACGCGGTGAAAACTTTCACCGGCTGCGGGTTAAGGTGGATTTTTATCGGCGACTTCCTGGTCTCCAAGCCATCTTGACGGGGAGCTGTCCTCTGGTACAATGAAGCTGACCCTCTGGACGAGATCCAGAGGGTTTTTGCCTTATGGGGGAAAATGGACCAGGAACGGGAATTTGACCTTTCGGACGAGGGCCAGCACCGCCACCGGATTGTCCAGATGGACAAGGGGGGCTTGAGGCGGGTCCTTGGCATCCGGGACCTCTTTGCCCTGGGCTACAGCGATGTCGGCTCCTCCATCTACTATGCCCTCGGGGTCACGGCCCTCTACGCCCTGGGGGCGACCCCTCTGGCCCTGGCGCTGGCCGGCATCGCCTTTTTCTGCACCACCTTGACCTACGCGGAGATGGCCTCCGCCCTCCCGGAGGCCGGCGGCTCCTCCAGCTTTGCGCGGCACGCCTTTAACGATCTCGTCTCCTTCATCGCCGGATGGGCCCTCCTCCTCGACTACATCGTCACCATCGCCATCTCCGCGTACACGGTGGGGCCGTACCTGAGCTATTTCTTCCCCGCGTTAAAGATCGTTCCAGTCAACCTGTCGTTCAGTCTCCTCGTGCTGGGGGTCCTCTTCCTCTTGAACTTCATCGGGATCAAGGAGTCGACCCGAATCTCGTTTCTTCTGTGCCTCTTCGACATCGCCACACAGCTTTCCATCATCACGATTGGAGCGATCTTCCTCCTGAACATTCCCCATCTGATGGAGTTCATGCGAATCGGGGTCTCCGGGGTGGACTGGTCTCCCACCTGGCCGCAGTTCTGGAAGGGGGTCTCCATGGCCATGGTGGCCTACATCGGCATCGAATCGATCGCGCAGCTGGGGAATGAAGCCCGTTCGGCCAGCCGGACCCTGCCCAGGTCGCTCTTGTTGACCATGGTCACGTTGTTTCTCATGTACTTCGGCATCTCTGCCGTGGCCCTCTCGGCGATCCATCCGAAGATTCTGGCCACCCAGTACCTGGAAGACCCCTTGGCGGGGATCGCCGCGGCCCTCCCGGTCGGGAGAGAGCTCTTCGGCCCCTGGATCGGCATCCTGGGGGCGACGATCCTCTTCGTCGCCGCTAACGCCGGCCTCGTGGGGGCATCGCGGCTCACCTTCGCCATGGGGGAATATTATCAGCTCCCCAGAATCTTCTACCGACTGCACCCCCGGTTCCGCACTCCTTACATTTCATTGGCGATCTTCGGGATTCTGGCAGGTTTGGTGATTCTCGTGGCGAAGCGCCTTACCTTTTTGGCCGATCTGTACAACTTCGGAGCGATGCTGGCCTTCAGTCTGGCGCACCTTTCCCTGCTGGGGCTGCGCGTCCGAAAGCCGAACCTGGAACGCCCATTTAAAATCCCGTTCAACCTCCGGTTCAAGAACGTCCAGCTTCCCCTGACGGCGATCCTCGGCCTGCTGGTTACCTTTGCCGTCTGGGTCGACGTGGTCATCACCAAACCGGCCGGCCGCAACCTGGGATTTATCTGGATGGGGATCGGGCTGATCTGTTACTTCGCCTACCGGCGCCAACAGCGGATCGCGGTGACCGCCCACGTGGAGATCGAGCGGGTCGAGATGCCGGAGTTCAAGCCCTTGCTCATCAAGAAAATCCTCGTGCCGACCCTGGGGGGCCTCTACACCGAAAACATCCAGATCGCCTGCGAGCTCGCCCAGGTCCACGGGGCGGATGTGACCGCCCTCTACGTGATCGAAATCCCTTCGGCGCTGCCTCTGGACACCTTTCTGCCGGACCGCTTTGGCGCGGGAGAAGCCGCTCTCAAGCGGGCTCAGGCAATCGGGCGGGAATCTGAGATCTCCCTCAAAACGCAGCTCCTCCAGGCCCGCTCCGCCGCTGAGGCGATCCTGGACGTCCTCAAAGAGGGGAGTTACGACCTCGTCGTGATGGGAGCAGTCATGAAAAAAGGGAGCCCCGCCTCCACCCTTGGAAACACCGTGGAGGCCGTCATCCGAAGCGCCCCCTGCCGCGTCTGGATCTGCAAGACCACCTCGAAGTGATAAAATAAACCTCCATGCCGAGGTAGCTCAGTGGTAGAGCGCTGCCCTGAAAAGGCAGGCGTGGGCAGTTCGATTCTGCCCCTCGGCACCACCCTCCTCCATGAAGCGGATCCTCTGAAAGAGTACGCTGCCCTGCCGCTGAGGGTGACGATGCTCGTGGCGATCTTCGGGGAAGTGGTCCCTGGACGAAAAGCGCTAGGGAGTTACAGCCCCCGGCTGCCGGGCTTGGTGAAGGGGACCCCCTCCTTGCAGAGGGGGCACTCGGCGGCGGCGAAGGTCTTCACGTGGACGCTCACCAGGGCGTGAAACTTCACGTCGAAGGCGGCCCATCCGCCTGAGCGGTCTACGAGAGCCCCCACCCCGACGACCTCGGCCCCCACGTCCTTGACCAGGGAAATCACCTCCTCCACCGAACCGCCGGTCGTCACCACATCCTCCACGATGAGGACCCGGTCTTTCGTGGAAACGTGAAAGGTCCGACGGAACCGGAGGCGCCCCTCCTCCCGCTCCGCGAAGACCGACCGGACTCCCAGATGCCGGGCCGTCTCGTAGCCGACGAGGATCCCCCCTACCGCCGGAGAAGCGACACAGGTGACTTCATCACTGATAAAGCGCTGAGCCAGGGCCTGGCACAGCCGTGAGGTGAGGGTCGGATACTGAAGGACCTGGGCGCACTGGAAATATTCACGGCTGTGGAGGCCGCTCGTCAGGATGAAGTGGCCGTCCTGCCATGCCCCGCACTCCCGGAACAGCGTGGTTACTTCACTGGGTCGCATGGGCTGATCTCCGTCAAGATCGCTTTGGCCGCCCCGGCGGGATCGGCATTTGAGATGATGGGGCGCCCCACGACGATGTAATCGGCCCCCGCCTGAATCGCCTCCGAGGGGGTCGCGGTCCTCTGCTGGTCATCCTCGGTCGATTCCTTGGGCCGGATCCCCGGGGTGACGATGAGAAATCCCTCCCCGCAGGCCCACCGGATCACCTTGGCCTCCCGGGGGGAGGCCACGATTCCATCCAGCCCAACCGACTTCGCCAGCTTCGCCAGATCGAGGACCTGGTCCTTCAGCGTTTTCCTCAACCCTAAATCCATGAGATCCTTCTCCGCCATCGAGGTCAGCACCGTCACCCCCACCAGAAGCGGCGGCTGGATTCGGCGCTTCTTCGCCTCTTCCCGGACGGAGATCAAGGCCTGGCGCATCATCGAGCTTCCCCCCTGGATGTGGAGGTTCATCATCCAGACTCCCAAGCGGGTCGCCGCCGCGGCGGCCCTGGCTACCGTGTTCGGGATGTCGTGAAGCTTCAAATCGAGAAAGACCTCTCCGCCCGCCCGTCGGATCCCCTCCAAAACGGAAGACCCGCAGGAGGTAAAAAGCTCAAGCCCCACTTTGAACCGGCTCACCCCGGCCGGCACCAGGGTCTTCACGAGGCCCAGCGCCTCCTCCGGGCCCTGGACGTCCAGCGCCACGATCAAGCGCTCGGAGGGTTTCATCCCGCCACCGCCTGGGGCACCCCCCGGAGAACCGCCGGCGCCTTGATCTTTCCGAGGAGCTCCTCCGGGCTCCTCAAACGCCGCTCTTTGAGATACCCCTTCAGCCCCTGAAGAATCTCCAGGGGGGCTTTCGGGTTCACATAGTTGGCGGTCCCCACCTGAACGGCGCTGGCCCCGCAAAGAAAGAATTCTACCGCATCCTCGGCGGTAAAAATCCCTCCAATTCCGATCAAGGGAACCCTGGGGAGGGCCCGGTGAACCTGCCAGACCATCCGGAGGGCCACCGGCTTGATCGCGGGGCCCGAGAGGCCGCCGGTGATCGTGGCGATGCGGGGCTTCCAGCTTTCTGAATCGACGGCGAGCCCGAGGAGGGTGTTGATCAGGGAAAGCCCGTCCGCTCCCGCCCCTGAGGCGGCCCTGGCGATCTCGGCGATGGAGGTGACGTTGGGGGAGAGCTTGGCGATGAGGAACTTCCGGGTCGCCTGTCGAACCCTCCGGATCAGCTTCTCCGTCAGCTTCGGATCCACGCCGAATTCGATCCCCCCTCTTTCGCAGTTGGGGCAGGAGATGTTCAGCTCCAGCCCGTCTATCTCCCGATGTCCCTCCAGGGCGGCAACCAGCTCCGCGTACTCCCCCACCGATTCACCAGCCAGGTTCACGATGACCTTGGGCCCCTTGAGCTTCCGAAGAAACGGCAGCTTCTCCCGGATGAAGGCCTTGAGGCCCACGTTCTGGAGACCGATCGAGTTGAGCATCCCGGAGGGGGTTTCATAGATCCGCGGGGCGGGGTTTCCAGGGCGGGGTTTAAGGGAAATCGACTTGGTGACGACGGCGCCGAGCTGGTTCACGTCGTAAAGCCGGTGGTACTCCTGGCCGTAGCCGAAGGTCCCCGAGGCCACCATCACCGGGTTCTGAAGCTTCAGCTTCCCCAGGCGCACCGAAACGTCCGCTACCGCCACGCGACCTCCTCCGCCGGGAAGACCGGGCCTTCGGTGCAGACCCGCTGAAACCGCTTGTGGGAATCGGGCGGCTCGGTCGTCACCTCCACCACGCACCCCATGCAGACCCCCATCCCGCAGCCCATCCGCTCCTCGAGGGAAACCTGGGTCTTCAAATCCATCCGCCGGCCGAGGTCGGCGGCGGAGCGCATCATCGGGGTGGGGCCGCAGACGTAAAGGGTGGTTCCCTTCCGGCTCCCGTTCAGGGATTGGAGGTTCCCCTTCAGGAGATCCACCACCGACCCCTGTTCCCCCAGAGTCCCGTCATCGGTGGCCACCCAGGGACAAAGCCCCATCGCCCGGAAATCGCTCAGGCAGATCACCCAGCCCCTCGTCCGGGCTCCGAGGAACGGCTCCGCCGGAATCCCCTGCTTTAAAAGGGACTTCGCCAGAAAGACCATCGGGGGGATCCCGACCCCTCCCCCGACGAGACAGGCCCTCTTCGTCCCGGCAGGAACGGTGAAAGAGCTTCCCAGCGGCCCCAGAAGATTCAGCGTGGATCCCTCCCGAATCCGGGCAAGGGTCCGCGTCCCAAGCCCGACCACCTTGTAGATCAAGTCAATCGTTCCCCGCCGGAGATCCACATTGAGCAGACTAAAGGGCCTCCTCAGGAGGGGAAAATCCCCTCCGCCGCAGCGAAGGTGGACAAACTGCCCCGGTTTGGAGCGCTGGGCGACCGCGGGGCTCTTCAGCCGCATCAGGTAATGGTCCGGATAAACCGGCCGGTTGACGAGGAGGGGGGCCTCTTCCTGAACCATTTAAACTTTCGCCCCCGCCCGGATCTTCTCATGCCACTCCTGAAGTGAAGAAACTGTCAACCCCTCGGAAAGAAGGGAACCGATCCCCGTGACGATCGCCTGGGCCCCCGGGATCGTGGTCACGCAGGGGATCCCCCGGGAAACCGCCAGAGATCGGATCTTCGTCTCATCCTCTTTGGTCGCCTTGCCGGCGGGGGTGTTGATGATGAGGTCCACCTTCGAGTCCCTCAGGAAATCGAGCACATGGGGACGCCCTTCGTAAATCTTCATCACCTCGCTCACCGGCACCCCTTCCACGCGCAGGACCTCCGCCGTCCCGCGCGTGGAGACGACCTTGAAACCCAGAGAGACGAGGCGCTTGGCGATCGCGCAGGCGGAGGACTTGTCCTTGTCCTTGACGCTTAAAAAGACGGTGCCCCCCAGGGGTAGGCGCTGATAGGCGGCGATCTGCGATTTGGCGTAGGCCAGGCCGAAGCTCCGGTCGATCCCCATCACCTCGCCGGTCGACTTCATCTCCGGCCCCAGGATGATGTCCACCCCGAAGAAACGGGAGAAGGGAAAGACCGATTCCTTCACGGTGGTGAAGGGCAGGCGCACCTCCTGGGTGAACCCCAGCTCATTCAGGCTGAGCCCGCACATCACCCTGGCCGCCAGCTTCGCCAGGGGAACGTTGATCGCCTTGGAGACGAACGGGATGGTGCGGGAGGCCCGGGGGTTCACCTCCAGCACATAGAGGGTCGAATCCTTCACGGCGAACTGCGCGTTCATCAGGCCCACCACCTTCAATCCCCGGGCCATTCGGTGGCTCGCCTCCCGGATCTCGTTCAAAACCTTCTCGGAGAGGGTGTGGGGCGGCAGGGCCATCGCCGCGTCTCCGGAGTGGACGCCGGCCTCCTCGACATGTTCGAGGATCCCGCCGATCACCGAGCTCTTGCCGTCGGCGATCAGATCCACGTCCACCTCAATCGCCTCCTCGAGGAACTTGTCGACCAAGATCGGCGGCCGATCCTGGGAGGCGGTGTCGGGCAAGGCGGCGACGGCGCGGGCCATGTAGGCCCGGAGGGATTCCTCGTCATAGACGATCTCCATCGCCCTGCCCCCCAGGACGTAAGAGGGCCGCACGATGACCGGGTAGGTGAGGTTCCTCGCGATCCCAGCCGCCTCCTCCAGCCCCAAGGCGGTCCAGTTGGGGGGCTGTTTCAAGCCCCACCCATCAATGAGCCGGCTGAACTTCTTCCGATCCTCCGCCTGATCGATTGCCTCCGGGGAGGTCCCGATGATAGGAACCCCCTCTTTCGCCAGGGCGAGGGCGAGGTTCAGGGGGGTCTGCCCTCCCAGTTGGATGATCACCCCCTCCGGGCGCTCCTCCTCGACGATGTTGAGGACGTCCTCCAGGGTGAGGGGCTCAAAATAGAGGACGTCGGAGGTGTCGTAGTCGGTGGAAACGGTCTCGGGGTTGGAGTTCACCATGATGGTCCTGCAGCCGGCCTCCCGCAGGGCGAAGGCCGCGTGGACGCAGCAGTAGTCAAACTCAATCCCCTGGCCGATCCGGTTGGGGCCGCCCCCTAAGATCATGATCTTCTTGGGAGAAGAGGTTGACTTCTTCGAAGGGGAAAGGGCCTCTGGCCGCCCCAGAAAGGAGGGGGCCCTTTCGTAGGTCGAATAGTAATAAGGGGTGTACGCTTCAAACTCCGCCGCGCAGGTGTCCACCTGGTAGAAGACCGGGCGGACGCCGTTTTGAAGCCGGAGCTTTCTCACCTCTCTCTCGGACTTCCCCCAGAGAAAGGCAAGCTGCCGGTCGCTGAACCCAAACTGCTTCGCTTTCAAGATCAGCTCCGGATCCGCGCCGCCTTTCCGGGATTCCAGGGTCTTCTCCAGTTCAACGATCTCCCGGATCTCCTGGAGAAACCACGGATCAATCCGGGTGAGCCGGTGAATCTCCTCATTGGAGATGCCGCTTAAGACCGCCTGGCGCAGGGCGAAGATCCGCTCTGCGTTGGGAACCCGGAGCTTCGGCAAAAGCTCCTCTCTGGACAATTCCTTGTCCAGCTCGTCTGCCCCCAGACCAAACCGGCCGATCTCGAGGGAGCGGATCCCCTTCTGGAAGGCCTCCTTGAAGGTGCGACCGATCGCCATCACCTCCCCCACCGACTTCATCTGCACGGTGAGGGTTGGGTCAGCGGTGGGGAACTTCTCAAAGGCCCAGCGGGGGATTTTCACCACGCAGTAATCCAGGGTCGGCTCGAAGCAGGCGGGGGTCTTCTTCGTGATGTCGTTGGGGAGCTCATCGAGGGTGTATCCGACGGCCAGCTTCGCCGCGATCTTGGCGATCGGAAATCCGGTCGCCTTCGAAGCGAGGGCCGAGGACCTGGAGACGCGGGGATTCATCTCGATGACGACGCGGCGGCCGGTCTTCGGATCGACGGCAAACTGGATGTTGGAGCCGCCGGTTTCGACCCCGATCGCTCGGATCACTTGGATGGCGTCGTCTCGCATCTGCTGATACTCCCGGTCGGTGAGGGTCTGGACGGGGGCCACGGTGACGGAGTCTCCCGTGTGGACTCCCATCGGATCGAGGTTTTCTATCGAGCAGACGATGACGACGTTGTCATTCCTGTCTCGCATCACCTCCAGCTCAAACTCCTTCCATCCCTCCAGGGACTCCTCGATCAAAATCTCCGAGGCCATGCTCAGGGAAAGCCCTGACTCGGCGATCCGGTGGAATTCATCCCAGTTGTAGGCGATCCCACCGCCGGTGCCGCCCAGGGTGAAGGCCGGGCGGATCACGACGGGAAAGCCGATTCGGTCGGCGACGCTCTTGGCCTCCATGAGGTTGTGGGCGATGCCGCTCAAGGGGAGGGCCAATCCCGCCGAGATCATCGCCTGCTTGAAGAGGTCCCGGTCCTCCGCTTTCCGGATCGCCTCTACCTTGGCGCCGATCATCTCCACCCCAAAGCGATCCAGGATCCCGGCCGCGCTCAGCTGAACGGCCACGTTTAAGCCGGTCTGTCCCCCCAGGGTCGGCAGGAGGGCGTCGGGGCGCTCCTTCTCGATGATCTTCTCCAGCGCCTCGACGGTGATCGGCTCGATGTAGGTGGCGTCGCTCATCTCCGGATCGGTCATGATTGTGGCGGGGTTGGAGTTGACGAGGACGACCGAGTACCCCTCCTCCTTCAGCGCCTTGCAGGCCTGGGTCCCCGAGTAGTCGAACTCGCAGGCCTGGGAGATGATGATGGGGCCCGATCCGATGATGAGGATCTTCTTAAGGTCGGTTCGCTTGGGCACTGTCTGATGAGGCGGTTTTGGGCCTCGCGTGGAACGATCCATGACCTTCCTGGAGGGTGGCGAAGACAACGCCGAAGCCCTGGCGGACCTTTCCTTTCTGGTCCACCCGGGCGCGCGCCGTGATCACCCAGTTCACCCCCTCCTCCGCGACGGAAAGCTGAAGGGGGACCCAGGCCAGGAGGAGGGAATTCCCTGCCAGGGAGTTAATCGGTTCCCTCTTCTCGAAAAGAAACCAGGTCCCGGAGCGGTCTTTTGATTCCCCGGGGGGAAGGGGAACCGGCTTCCACTCTTTGGATTCAAGGCGCACCCCCGAGGGAAGGCGCAGGAGGAGTTCCAGCTCCCCCTCGGGAGCCGCCTGAGGCCACCCTCTGGGATCCCGCTCGACGATCAGGTGGAGAGAGACCGGTTCCTTGGTCCGGACCGGCGCCGGCGCTTCGAACCGGACCCGGATGGGAGGAATTTCCCCTTGCCCGGCGGCGACCTCCGCCAAGGCGGCCCCCGTGCAGGCGGCCGCGAGGAGGACTGAAAGGGCTCCCCTTTCCATGCACCGGATGAAGCGCTGAAAAAGGTGGTGGGCGTCGTGGGGGCCCGGAGAGGCCTCGGGGTGGTACTGGACCGAAAAGATGGGAAGCTGTTTGTGCCTCATTCCCTCGCAGGTCTTGTCGTTGAGGTTCACGTGGGTCATCTCCACTTGGCCTCCGGGGATGGAGCCCGGGTCCACGGAAAAACCGTGGTTCTGGGCGGTGATCTCCACCTTGCCGGTCTTCAAGTCCATCACCGGGTGATTGGCGCCGTGGTGGCCGAACTTCAGCTTGTAGGTTTTGCCGCCGAAGGCAAGCCCCAGGATCTGGTGTCCCAGGCAGATGCCGAAAGCGGGAATCTTCTCCGTCGCCTCCCGGACGGTGGAGACGAGGTACGGAAGCCCTTCCGGATCGCCGGGTCCGTTGGAGAGGAAGAGCCCGTCCGGTTGAAGCCCAAAGATCTGTTTCGGGGTGACCGTCGCCGGGACGATGGTCACCTGACAGCCGGCCTGGGTCAGCATCCGGGGGATGTTCGCCTTCATCCCGCAGTCCACCGCCGCCACCCGGAGGGGCCTTTCCCTCTTCGGCCTCTCGGGCCAGGGGGCCACCTGGGAGCAGGTCACCTCCTTGACAAGGTCCCTCCCGATGAGGCCCGGGGAGGAGCGGGACTTGTCAACGGCCTTCTTCTCATCGAGATCACAGGTGGAGAGGATCCCTTTGAGCGCCCCCTTCTCCCGGAGCAGACAGGTCAGGGCCCTCGTGTCGATCCCCTGGATGGCGGGGGTCTTGTTGGCGGTCAGCCACTCCTCCAGGGTCTGCTCCCCGCGCCAGTTGGAGGCGACAGGGCTTAAATACCGGATCACGAAGCCGGCGGCCTGGGGCCTTGGGGACTCCACGTCGGTCCGGTTGACCCCGTAGTTGCCGATCAAGGGATAAGTCATCACGATGATCTGCCCCCGGTAGGAGGGGTCTGTGAGGATCTCCTGGTAGCCGGTCATGGAGGTGTTGAAAATCACCTCCCCGTCCACCTCGCCGGGAGCGCCGAAGGACTCGCCGTGAAACACCGTTCCGTCTTCTAAGGCCAGGATCGCTTTCATTAAAAGAGGGTGAGCTGCTTCTCCCCCGCCTGGGGCTCGGTCTTTCCGAAGATCTTCACCTCGCCGTACTCCCCGTCGTAGCCGGGGAGGATTTCCACCTCCTCTTTCCGGACCCTCAAGACCCCCTCCGCCACCTTCGGCGGAAGCTGCTTGCGAAGGGCCCCCTCCGGAAGCTCCAAGAGGATCTCAAATTCCGTCCCCACCCGCTGCACGAGGTCCAGATATTCCTGCTCCACCGCCTTGGACCCCACCCCCACCCCGCGGGCCTCAGAGATGATCTGATCGAGCGGCACCATCCGCTTGAAGGGAATCCTTTGGGGCGCTTCCGCATCGGCTGGTCGGTCGGCCAGCTCCTCCACCCGGTGCATGACGCCGATTGTCACCCGCTTTCCGCAGACGGGGCAGCGGTTCTGGTTCTTGGCTGATTCCTCCGGCGAAACCCTCGATTTGCAGAGGCGGTGGCCGTCGAAGTGATACTTCCCCTCCTCAGGGAAAAACTCGACCGTAAAGAGAAAGCGCTTGGGGTCCCCCTGCTTCAAGAGATCGAGAATCTCCGAGTATTTCGGCTCGCAGTCAAAGACATTCGCCTCCCGGCCCAAGCGGGCGGCGGAGTGGGAATCGGAGTTGGAAATCAGCGTGTAGCGGTCAAGGCGGCTTAAGCGCCAGTTCATCGCCGGGTCCGAAGAGAGCCCGGTCTCCAGGCAGAAGATCTCCTTGGTCTGATCCCCAAAGCATTCCTCTACCGTGTCAAACCCCGAGTTCGCCCCGAAGATCGAGAAATAGGGCGTCCAGGCATGGGCGGGGACAATGAGAATGTCGGGGGAAACCTCCAGGCAGAGCTTGACCAGGTCACGCGCGGAAAGATTTAGGGTGGGCCGCCCATCGGAGGAGAGATCTCCGAATCGGCTCAACCGGGCATTGAGGCGCTCCGCCGCCTCGATGCTGGGAACAAGGAGCACGTTGTGGATTCGCTTGCCCTTCCCCCCGGAGAGGAAGTTGGCGTTCACCTCCGCCGTCAGGAGAAACAGGGTCCCCTGGTACTCATAGAGTCCGCCCGATGTGGGCTTCAATTTTGCTCGAAGCTCCGCCAGCCACAGGGGGTGGGTGCAGTCGCCGGTCCCCAGGAGGGTGATCCCCTTGTATTTGGCCCACCGGGCCAGCAGGTCGAGATCCAGATGACTGCTCGTGGCCCGGCTGTACCGGGAGTGGATGTGGAAGTCCGCGACGATCTTCACGGCTTACGGCCAGGTGACGAAATCGATCGCCTCCTCGATGAAGGAGCCGGGCCCCTCCGTCTCCGGAGAGCGGGGACGCCTCTGAAGCTTGGCCCCCAGCCAGCGGGCCCGCTTGGCGGCGTACCGCCCGTAGCGGGTCTCCGGGAAGGTGTCGGCCACCAGGCGATAGTAGGAATAGCTCACCACCGGCTGCCTGCAGATCAGGGCCAGGTCGGCCGCGTAAGTCCACTCGCGCGCCTCCCGCATTCCATCGGCGGAAGCCCCCGTGCCCAGCATCAGCGCCCCCGCGAGAAGCAAACCTCTCATCCACCGTGAACGCATCTTCAGCCCTCCTTTCCCACCTCGACCACCTCCACCCCCTCGGGGGGCGTGAAGGTGAAAGCCCCTTTCCACGGTTCGACATCAACCTCCACCTCTCGGTACTGCTGGGCGAGGACCTCCTTGCCCTGCTGGTTCAGAAGAACGAGCTTTCGCATCAGGCCGTCCGACTCCCCCACCTCCAGGCGCATCGAGGAGATCGGGACGGGCGACCCCTGCACAAAGACCGGTTCCGGGATCCCCTCAAACCGGGCAACCGCCTCCCCTCCGGCGCCGGAGCGCCCGGTGAACTTCAACGACTGGGCCTGCGCCTCGGAAAAGGGGCGGTGGGGCCCGGGGGCTTCCGGGGGATTGTTCATCCGGTAGACCACCTTCGCCGAAGGGTAATACTGCCACTCCACGTTCCCCTCGGAAACGAGCATCTGGGTCATCTCCTGGGCTCCCGCCGATCGGATCTCAAGCCGCCGGTGGTTAGGCCGCTCGAAAAGAAGGGTCCCCTCGAGCTCAACCTTCTCCCCCCCTTCCTCTTGGGCCTGAAGGGTGAACTTCGCCCGGTAGCTTTTTAAGGCAGAGGCCTTCGCCGCCAATTCCTGCGCTTCCTTCGGCAAAGAGGCCTTGTCGCCGGGAAGCTCCTGCGCCTGAAGCGCACCCGCCTGTCCGATTAGAAAAACGCAAGCCGCAACTTGAAGCCAGTTTCTTTTCATGCAGATTCTCCGTTCGTGAACTTGCCGCTTAAGAAAACCGGTTTTCCCGCCACCAGCACATCCGTTACCCGGCCCTTCAACCTCCAGCCCAAGAACGGGGAGTTGACCCCCTTGGAGGAAAAGGATCCGCTTTCCACCGTCCAGTCCGTTTCGGTGTCCAGAATCGTCACGTCGGCCGCCGACCCTGCCCGGAGGGCCCCGCGGTCGATCCCCAACACCTGGGCCGGTCGGAGGGACAAAGAGGCGATGAGCTCCTTCAGGGAAAGGATCTTCCGGTGAACGAGCTCCGTCAGGAGAACCCCCAGGGCCGTCTCCAGGCCGACCACCCCGAAGGGGGCCGCCCCCAGATCCGCCTCCTTTTCCGCCAGGGCATGAGGGGCGTGGTCCGTGGCCACTGCATCCAGGGTACCGTCCTTCAACCCCTCCCGGAGGGCCTCGAGATCCTCCTGAGACCTTAAAGGAGGATTCATCTTGAAGCGGGGGTCGTAGGTGTTCAACGCCTCCTCGGTCAAAGTCAGATGATGGGGGGTCACCTCCGCCGTCACGTGGAGTCCTTTCTTCTTCGCCTGGCGGATCAATTCCACCCCCTGGGCGGTGCTGACGTGCGCGATGTGGAGCCGCCCGCCGGTTCCCTGGGCGAGGAGGAGGTCCCGGGCGATCATCACCGTCTCCGCCTCGGAGGGGATCCCGGTCAGGCCGAGGCGGGCCGAGGTTTTCCCCTCGTGGGCCACCCCCTTGGGGGCGAGGGCCTTCTCCTCGCAGTGGGAGATCACCGGCAGCCCGGTCATCCGGGTGTACTCCAGGGCCCTGCGCATGACGCCGGCGTTTAAAACCGGCATCCCGTCATCGGAGAAGCCGACGACCCCGGCGCCTTGAAGCTCCCCCATCTCAGTCAGGGTCTCCCCCTTCAGGCCCACCGTCACGGCCCCGTAGGGAAGAAGGTTCACGAGCCCGACCTTGGCGTTCTGCGCCTTGAGATACTCGACGACCGTCCCGGAATCGACGACGGGGTCGGTGTTGGCCATCGCGCAGACGGTGGTGAAGCCCCCTTTGAGGGCGGCCCGGGAACCGGTGAGGAGGGTCTCCTTGTGCTCCTGCCCGGGGGAACGCAGATGCACGTGCAGGTCGATGAACCCCGGGGCGACCACTTTCCCTTTCGCCTCGATCACCGTGGTCCCTCCCGCTTTCAGATTTTTTCCAACCTCGAGAACCTTTCCATTTTCGATCAAGAGGTCCATCGGCTCATCGATCCGGCCGGCCGGATCGATGAGGTGTCCCCCCCGGATCAGGATCTTCCCGGAGGTCATGAGTCCACCTCGACCGGCTTAGGGGAAGGTTCCGGCGCCACAGGGCTCCGATCGGCCGCCCGGCCTCCCGCCACCAGATACAAGACCGCCATCCGGGCGGCGATGCCGTTCGTCACCTGCTCCAGGATCACCGACCGCGGCCCGTCGGCCACCTCCGGCGAGAGCTCAACCCCCCGGTTCACCGGGCCCGGATGCATGATGAGAAGATCTGGCTTCGCTTTCTCAAGTTTTTCCAGGTCGATGCCGTAGAGTCTGGAGTATTCCCTCAAAGAGGGGATGAACTTCTCCTGCTGGCGCTCCATCTGAAGCCGAAGGGCGATCACCACATCCGCCTGCGGAAGGGATTCCTCCAGGCGGTAGGAGATTTTGGCTCCGAGGGCCTCCATCTGAGCCGGCACCAAAGTGGGCGGCCCGCAGAGGGTGACTTGGGCCCCCAGCTTGCTCAACCCCCAGAAGTCGGAACGGGCCACGCGGGAGTGAAGGATGTCCCCGACGATCAGCACGTTTAAGCCGGCGATCCTCCCTTTCTTCTCTTGGATCGTGAAAAGGTCCACGAGTCCCTGGGTCGGGTGCTCATGGGAGCCGTCGCCGGCGTTGATGACGCTCGATTGGATGGAGCGGGCGACGAGGGCCGGGATGCCGCTCGTGGAGTGGCGGATCACGAGGATGTCCACCTGCATCGCCTCGATGTTCCGGGCGGTGTCGAGAATCGTCTCCCCCTTCACCAGACTCGAGGAGGAGGGCTGGATCTGAAGGATGTCGGCTGACAACCGTTTGGCCGCCAGTTCGAAGGAAGCGCGGGTCCGGGTGGAGGGTTCGAGGAAGCAGAGGACGACGGTCCGTCCCCGCAGGGCGGGGACCTTCTTGATCGGCCGGAGGGAGACCTCCTGAAAGGCCTTCGCTTGAGCGATAAGAAGCTGCAGCTCCTCCTGGGTGAGCTCCTCCAGCCCCAGGAAATCTTTCTTCGTCCAGCGAGGGGTCATCCTGCCGCCTCCTCGATCACCACCTCATCCAGGCCGTCGGTCTCGGAAAGCCGCACCTGGATGAGTTCCCTCTTGGAGGTGGGGATGTTCTTGCCGACATAGTCCGGCTTGATGGGAAGCTCCCGGTGCCCCCGGTCGACGAGGACGAGAAGCTCGATCGACTCGGGCCGCCCCAGATCGGCCAGGGCGTCCATCGCCGCCCGGACGGTCCGGCCGGTGTAGAAGACGTCGTCCACGATGATGATCTTTCGATGGTTGACGTCGAAGGGGATCTGGCTTTCCCGGACGATCGGATGGGAGGAGCTTAAGCTCAGATCGTCCCGGTAGAGGGTGATGTCGAGGGCCCCCACGGGGAGTTGCGTGCCGTCGATCTGGGCGAGGATTCGATGAAGGCGCTTGGCAAGGATTTCTCCGCGGGAGCGGATGCCGACCAAACAAACCGATGGGCCTGCCCGGTGCTTCTCCAGGATCTCGTGGGCCATGCGCGTGAGGGCCCGCTCGATCCCCTGGGCATCCAAGAGGTGGGCTTTCAGACGGGTTGTGGGGTTTTCCACGCTTTCCTCCCTTTCTGGCCTCGCAGGGCCAGTTTAAAGGTGATGAAACTGCCTACTTCAATTACACCACATCCTCGTCTTCGGCGTCAAGGAAATTTGCCTCCTCGGGCTGGCGGATGTGGTGGCGGCAGATGCCGCGCCTGCTCGCCTGGACGAAGGAAACGAGGTGTCTCACCTCCGGGGGCAGATCTTTAAGGGCCAGAATCGCCTTGAGGGCCTGGGTAGTGTTGAGGCCCGCCCGGTACAAAAGCCGGTACGCCTCCCGGATCTTGTTCCGCGTCTCATCGGAGAGGCCGGCCCTCTTCAAGCCGACGGAATTGATCGACCAGATCTCCGAATCTCCCTTGACGAGAAAATAGGGGGGGACATCCTTGTTCACCCGGGAAAGGCCCCCGACCATCGCCAGCGTGCCGATCCGGACAAACTGATGGACCGCCACGTGCCCGGAGATCACCGCCCGCTCCTCGATGGCGACGTGGCCAGCGATCAGGGTGCCGTTGGCGACGATCACCCGCCGGCCGATCGCGCAGTCGTGGGCGACGTGGGAAAAACCCATCAAGAGGGCCTCCTCTCCGATCATCGTCCAGGCCCCGGCCGCGGAGGCCCGGTGGATTGTCGCGTACTCCCGGATGATCGCCCGGTCGCCGACCCGCACCCCCCCCGCCTGCGGCTCCCGCAGGGCCTGGTGGAGGTGCCCGACGATCGCCCCGACGTGGATCTGGACCTCCTCGCCGATTTCAAGGGGGGCGGCGAGATACGCGTGCGGCCAGATTTTGGTCCCCCGGCCGATCTTGACCGCTCCTTCAATGACGGCGTAGGGGCCGATCTCCACATCCGGAGCGACTTCCGCTTCCGGATCAACGACGGCAGTGGGGTGAATGGTCAGCGTATTCATCGTGAAGAGAAAACCAGGGTGCACTCTCCTTTGGGTGGCCGTTCAGTATACCGCGCGAGAACCTCGCTTGTCGAGCCGCGCGTCACCTCCTCGTGGAGCTTGGTCATCTCCCGGCAGACGGCCACCGGCACCTCCCCCAGCACCCTCTGAATCGCCTGCAGGGTCTTTTTCAACCGGAAGGGAGACTCGAAGCAGACCACCGTAACCTGTTCTTTTGAAACAGCTTCCAACCATTCCCGAAGGGCCTTCGGCTTGCGCGGAGGAAACCCCTCGAAGCGGAACCGCTCCCCCCGGAAACCGGAGACCGCCAGCGCAGAGACGGCAGCGCTTGGCCCCGGGATCACCGCCACCTTCACCCCGCCCCGATGGGCCTCCTCCACGAGATGCGCCCCCGGGTCTGACACGACCGGCATCCCCGCGTCGGTGACGAGCGCCATGGACTCTCCATTTTTCAGCCGCTCGATCAGCTCTGCCGCTCTCTGCCGCTCGTTGTGCTCATGCAGACTGATGAGCGGGGTCGTGATCTCATGCTGCCGGCAGAGGATTTTCGTCCGCCGGGTATCCTCCGCGGCAATCAGGGCAACGTCCTTCAGTGTCTCGATCGCCCGCAAGGTGATGTCCTTGAGGTTCCCGATTGGTGTGCCGACCAGGAAGAGTCTTCCCCCGCTCATGGCCTCAACGTAGCAGGAAGGAATTCAAAAGGCAATGAAGGCCTTAAGCCGAGCGGGGGGTGAGGGATCTGAGGTCGTCCATAAACCGCCTGAAATCTTCCCTCGCCTCAACCGCCGCCTGCTCCAGGCCAGCGGCAGACCCCAAGAGAGCCGCTATCAGTTGGGGGAAATCCCGATGGGCAGGATCCACAGCGGTTGTATCGATTCCGAAGCGCTTGGCCTGCCGTACAAAATCTGCAGTTTCCTCCTCCAGCCCGGCGTAAACCACGCGCCTGGCATACCACTTCTCAACGACCCGGATGACGGCATCCCCCTCCTCATCGAGCAGGATTCCCTGATCCTCCAACCCCGCCAGTGCCTCCAGCTCCGGCCGCGCCTTCCGCAGTCCCTCGCCCACCACAATCGGCACCATCCCCAGCAGGGCCTCCTTGCCCAGTTGTCCCAGAAATCGTCTCGCCTCCTCCAGCCCGCCGGTCTGACTCACGGCGATGGATTCCAGTTGCAACTCCGCCTCTGGCTGGCTCCTCGGATAGATCCGCCGGATTCCTAGCCCGATGCGGTCCTTAAACTGTTGGCGCCATAGTCTCCGGGCGGCGTATCTTGCGGAATTTTCCGCGATACCCCTCAGTCTATTCCCTACCCAGTACCTCGCCAACAAATGCGGGTCTCTCACTTCTCCCCGTATCATGCGGTTGACTTGGTCCATAGAGACGGGCTGAAGCGATTTTAACTCGGCATATTCCTCTTCCCATCGCTGGCCGGAGAGATGCCGGAGTAGTGCTCGAATTTCATCGATGATCTCGTCGACCAACGTCAGATCTCCACTTCTCCTAAAGGGCACTAGAAATACTGGAAGGGTTGCCTGCGGGGTAAGCTCTCGTCGTCGGCCGATGTCAACGATGTGGCCCATCTCTTCTGTGCGGCTATGCTCCATCCCTGCCACTGAGGGTCGAGCCCGGACAAAGGCCGTTCTGAAAGAGACCCAACCATTGATCAGAGGATCGGCACGGGAATCGCCGGGATAAAGAGCCGTCGTATAGACGACGGCAACCGGGGGCTGCCCCTTGTGCATCCTGAACAGCTCGTAGCCCTCCACCGGAAGCAGCCGAAATTCTGAGACTCTTTCGAGAAACCTTCCTCCCCAGGGTCCCTGGAATCTCGGTTGAACAAGGTCTGCCGCCACTTTCTGAGGGAGGAGGACATAAACGTTGATCCACTGGAGCAGATCATAGAGGGCCAAACCGAGATGGCTCTGCCTTAAGGCAGACAAACCCGCCTTATTGCTTACTGAATCCAGGGCCTGTGTAGCCACTTCGGTCTTGGCGTACCGCCAAAGCTGCCCAAGCAACTTATAAAAATGTTCGCTACGCTCCTGCGCGGAACTTTTTCCCTCCACGGCGGGGACCACATACTCTTGAATGAGACGCTGGGTGTCCTGGTCGAGTTTGGACAGACCTGGCTCCAACTGAAGAACGGCGAGCGGTTTCTCCTCCAGCCCGGACCTTTGATCTCGGCGGGGCCGAGGGGGATTCTTCCTGTCGATGTCCCCGAAGGCGGCGGTCCAGCCAATCAAAAACCCAAAAGCGCCACTCAAAAAGGCGCCGATCAAACCGTTGCGGCGGCGGGCGGATGGGGTTTCCCCGATCGTCCCCACGGTCCAATTGCCGATGGCCCCCATCCCCGCCCCCAGGGCCGGCGGAGTCGCCCATTTCAGGGCCTTCAATAGAACCTCCCTGCGGCTTTGTCCCTCCTCCAGGCCGGCGGCGGGGTCGAAATCCGGATCAAACTGCTGATAGTCGTTAAATCCGATCTCTCTGGCAAGCTGGATGGCGTGTGCGGCAAGCCACTCTTGAGCAAACTCGTATTCTTGGATGTCTATCTTGTACACCACCGCATCCGTGGCCGGGTCGATTACCGTCGCCGTTAGAAATTCCTGGTGGGCTCTTAGAAAATCTCTGCCTTTTTCCTCCTGTGAAAGCGGCTCCCTTTGAGACCTTTCCTTTTGGGCAGTGGCTTCTGGATCGTGCGGACGCGCCAGCAGATCCCGAAAACGTCGACCGAATTCTTCCGCAAGGTCTTCAGAACTCCTTTCAGGATCAAATCGCCACTCGATGGGAGGTTGGTTTCCTATTGTCAGGGTGACGTGAGGAAACCTCCTAACTACTGCCTCTCTTCTTGCGAAGAAACGACGGGCGGCTGCTTCAACCTCAGGACTCGACTTGAGGGCCTGGCCCACCAAAGCAGCTCCAGCTTGCCGTAAGATCTCTCGGCGAGTCAGGCCCGCAGGAGAGAGCTTCACCAACGCCTCGCTTCGTAGGGCCTCTGAGAGAAGTTGGGCGTATGCGTTCCTACGGCCCGTCTCCTGCGCCTCACGCATCGATCTCGCCTTCGCCAGTCCTCCAACGCCTGGTTTTGACTGCCGCCTGACGAACTCCCACGCTTCAGGGATACGATCCGGATGCGCGGTGAGATAGCGAATCGCCCGATCCACGAGAGTCTTGGCCCTTGCATCTTGCATCAGAAAGGGTTGGGGAACTTCTTCTGGCGGAACATCCAGCGCCTCTACGAGCCAGGAAGGGGCCTCCTCCAGCCCGGCGGCTTGGGCCATCGTCTTCCGGGCAAGGTCAAAATAATGTTCCGGCGAGAGGGGTGTTGTCGAGTCTACAAATGATCTCCCATAGGGACCTTCCAAAAGTTTCGAAGCGGCTGCCGGCCCTAGCGCCTCCAACAACGCGCCGATTCCCCAGAGAGCCAATGCTCTTTTCCAAGGATTCTCTTCGGCCCGAGCAAGCACGGTAGCTTGGATCAGCGCAAAGTAAAACTCGGCCATCCCCGGTTCTCCCCTCAGACGAATCGTTTCAATCGAGCGGACGAGTCCAAGTAAAGAGTGGCTGGCTATCCATTCCGGGGACTCTGCAAGTGTTTCGAGCAGCAGTTCGGCTGTCGGCGGTAGTTCTTTTTGCTGCGAGTGGGTAGCATACTCTTGTATCTGGAATGCCAATCGACGAAAAACCGCCTGTTCAACATCCTGTCTTCGCGCTTTGCTTCTTAAACGATCCCGCTGTTGAGCCTCCGGAAGCAGGTCTTTTGGCAACGCCTCTACGGCCAGCGCAAGGCGTAGCAACCGGATAATCTCAACCTTTCGTTTTTCATCCGGAGGGACGGGGGCCTGCTTAAGCTCATCGTCGATTTGGTCTAGAACGGCTGCTAAGCTCTTGGCAGCCGACCTCGGATGCCCTCTCCGGAGGACCTCTGCAGCCTCGTCGATCCTGCCGGGAGAAAGCGCCCTCACTTCCGCCAGGCCGTTGAGGATTTGCCCAAGCTGAGGAGCCCACCGAGATGGGTCCGTAGGCACCGCTTTCTCTATTTCTTGCCAGACAAGAGCAGCGCGTGCTTGCACGAGGGCAGTCTCGAGCCTTTCGTATAACTCTTGAAGCAGCTGTCTCAAGGATTCGGAGTGCGGCGTTGCTTCCAAAGAAAGCCGCACTCGCTCCACGAAA
>JACPXR010000075.1 GCA_016196465.1 Candidatus Omnitrophota bacterium
ACGCGATGGGGATCCCCGTGGTTTCAACGCCGCTGGCGGAGATCCTGGAATTCAACCGGGAACATGGGGATCTGGTCAAAACGGCCGCCACGCCGGAGGAGTTCCGGGATCGTCTCCGGGAGGCGCTCCGGGAGAATTCCGGTGAAGGGATCTCCCGCCGCAGGGTCGCGGCCCGGGAGAACTCCTGGGAAAACAGGATCCAAGGGATGCAGACCCTGATCGCCCAGACTCTCCTCAAGAAACAGCCCTCACCCGTTTGGCCCTGGTCCGAACGGTTCCTCACCTCCCTCCAGAATTCACGGCGCCTCCGGCGCGGGTTCCTCGCCTTGGCCGTGGCGGGAGGGATCCTTTTCAAAACGCCTCTCGTGTGGTGGATGGCCGGCCCGCTCACCCTGCGGCATCCCCTCCAGCCCGCGGAGGCGATCGTCGTCTTCGCTGGAGGGGTGGGGGAGTCCGGAAGGGCCAGTGAAAGCTACCGCGGCCAGGTCCGGCAGGCAAGCCTCCTCTATCAGAGCCGGATCGCTCCGGAGATCCTTTACCTCTCCGGAGACACCCGGACTTTCGAGGAAACCCAGATGATGCGGGTTCTCACCCAGTCCCTTGGGGTCCCCCCGGAGGCGGTTCTGACGGAGAGCGGCGTCTCCGACACGCTGGAGTACTGTCGGCGCGTCAGGAAAAACGCCCTGGACCGAGGGTGGGATTCCGTAGTCCTCATCACCTCTCCTTATCACGCCCGGCGCGCGGCCCTGACCCTGTCCAAGATGGCCCCGGGGCTGAGGCTGACCCTGCAGCCTTCCCGGACCGGATATTACCGGCCGCGCTGGGGAATCTCCTTCAGGGAGCTGCGGGGAATCTTCCACGAACTGGCGGCCTTCCTCTACTACCGCTTGAGGGGCTGGATCTAACCGATGTGCGGCCTGGCAGGCGTTCTGCACTGGGATGGGGAGCCGGTGGATCCCGTTGAGCTCGAAGGAATGGCCAGATCCCTGAACCATCGGGGCCCGGACGAGCGGAACTGCTCTTCGCCCTCACAAGGGGTCGGCCTGGCTCACACGCGGCTTCGGGTGATTGATCTTTCCGCGGCCGCCGCCCAGCCCATGCGCAGCGCCTCAGGTCGCCTGTGGCTCGTGTACAACGGAGAGATCTACAATTTCAGAGAGCTCCGGAGGGAATTGGAGTCGATGGGAAACCTCTTTCGGAGCCGATCCGACACGGAGGTCCTCCTCAAGGCCTACGAGGCCTGGGGGACCGAGGCCTTCCGGAAGATCGACGGGATGTTCGCCGCCGCCTTCTGGGACTCCACCCGGCGGGAGCTGACCCTCCTTCGGGACCGGACAGGAAAAAAGCCGCTCTTCTACTGGACCGACGGACGTTGTCTAGCGTTCGGATCGGAGATGAAAGCGCTCCTCATCCATCCCCATGTCCCCTGCGAGGTCAACGAACCGGCCCTGCCGTTCCTTCTGGCCTTTGGGTACCCTCCCGCGCCGCAGACCTGTTTCCGGCAGATTCGCCAGGTCCCCGCGGGCTCGTTTCTGCGCTTCCAGGCGCAAGGGCCTTCTCCAACCCCCCGGCCTTACTGGGAACTCCGCTTTGAGAAGGAGGCCGGACTCACCCGGGGCGAGGCCAAAGAACGCCTTCGGGGCCTCCTCACCGAGGCGGTCCGGCGGCGGTTGATCTCCGACGTTCCCCTCGGAGCTTTCTTAAGCGGGGGCCTGGACTCCACCATCGTGGTGGGCCTGATGTCGCGGATCAGCCCTCAGCCCGTGAAAACCTTTTCCATTGGATTCGAAGGGGATCCCCGCTTCAACGAAACCGGGTATGCCGAGGAAGTCTCGGGTCGGTTCCGGACAAAGCACACCGTCTTCACCGTTACCCCTCAGTCGTTCGATCTTCTGGAGAAGCTGGTGTGGCACCATGACCAGCCCTTTGGGGACTCTTCCGCCCTCCCCGCCTATCTCCTTTCGAAGATGACGCGTCAGCAGGTGACCGTTGCCCTGACAGGAGACGGGGGAGACGAGAACTTCGCCGGGTATCTTCGGTTCCTCGCGGCCCTCTGGTCAGAAAAAATCCCCGGCCCCCTCTTGGGCTGCGCGGCGAGTCTCTTGAGGGGCCTCCCTTCCGGAAATGAACGGTCTTGGATGGCGAGGATCCAACGGTTCTCATCCAAGGCGCGGTTCCCGATGCCGGAGCGGTACCTGCGATGGATGGCCTATTTCGACGAACCCTCCCAGTGGCTGTCCAACGGTCAAGGGGATCCCAAGGACCGCTTCCTCGCCGGCTGGATCGCCCCGATCTGGAAGCGGTCCGGCGGCTGGAGCCTTCTTTCAAGGCTTCTCCATTTCAACCTTCAGGGGTATCTGCCCGACGATCTCCTGGTGAAGTTAGACCGCTGCAGCATGGCCCACGGCCTGGAAGTGCGCTCCCCATTTCTCGATAGGGCCCTCTTGGAGTTCTCCGCCTCGCTCCCCGACGAATGGAAGGCCTCCGGAATGCGCACCAAGGTGCTCCTCCGGGAGACCTTCTCGGATCTTCTGCCCCCTTCGATCCAGAGGAGGGGGAAGATGGGATTTGGGGTCCCCCTGGGAAGCTGGTTTCGGACCCGATGGCGGGGGCCTCTCCGGGAGCTCCTCCTTTCCCCCGGCTGCCGATCGGCCCGTTATCTCAAGCAGGAACGGATCGCCGGATTGATTCGACAACACGAGGAACGTCAAAGGGACGCCGGGCATCCCCTGTGGTTGCTTCTCACTCTTGAAGTGTGGCTTCGACAAATCGAGGGACTCCGATCGAGAAACGCCTTGGTCTAGCGGGGGAGGCCTTGCGCCAATTCTTCGAATCCACAGCGGGCCAACGGGACGCCTGGAAGCGGCGCAACCGGTACTACCACCGCGCCATCGAGATTTTCTACCAACGGGTGATTCCCCCCGGCGCGAAGGTGGTGGAGCTGGGCTGCTCGACCGGAGATCTGTTGGCCGCGGTGAAGCCGCGCGACGGACTGGGCGTGGATTGGAGCCCGACTTGTTTGAGGCTCGCCAAACAAAAGAACCCCCACCTGCGCTTTCTGGAGAGGGATCTGGAGACCTGGAACCACGCCGAGCCCTTCGAGTATGTGATCCTCTCTGATCTCTTGGGCACCCTTCAAGACATTCAGGCGGTCTTCAAACGGGTCCATCCCCTCTGCACGCCGCGGACCCGTCTTGTGATCACCTATTTCAATTACCTCTGGGAGCCGATCCTGCGGATGGGGCAGCGGATCGGATGGCGGATGCCGTACCCCACCCAGAACTGGCTGCCGCTGCAGCAGATCGAGCACCTGCTCTCTCTGTCTGACTTTGAGGTGGTGGCATCGGGGGGGAGGGTTCTCCTGCCGGTTTGGATTCCCGGCCTCTCCTGGTTCCTCAACACCTGGGTGGCGCACCTGCCCGGAATCCGGCGGTTGGGCCTCCTCCAGACGTTGGTCGCGCGGCCAAGCCCCCGGGGCCAAGAAGTCCGACCCGCCTCCTGCTCGGTGATTGTTCCGGCCCGGAACGAACGGGGCACCGTGGAGGAGCTTGTCCGGCGAGTCCCGGAGATGGGGGCCTCGACGGAGCTGATCTTTATCGAGGGGGGCTCCCGGGACGGGACCTGGGAGGAGATCCAGCGGGTTCAAGCAGCGTATCCTCACAAGCGGATTCTCGCGTTTCGTCAAGCCGGCAGCGGCAAGGCCGACGCGGTGCGCGAAGGCTTTCTCCGCGCGACAGGCGATGTCGCCGTGATCCTCGACGCGGATCTGTCCGTCGCTCCGGAGGATCTGCCGAAGTTCGTCGAGGCCCTCCAGTCCGGCAAGGGGGAGTTCATCAACGGCTGCCGTCTTGTCTACCCCATGGACGGCCGCGCCATGCAGGCCCTGAACCTGGCGGCGAACACCTCTTTCGGCATGCTCTTCAGCTTCCTGCTCGATCAACCGCTCCGGGACACCCTCTGCGGAACCAAAGCGGTCTGGCGGGCCGATGTCGAGCGGATCTTCAAGCAGCGCGCCCTTGGGGGCATCAACGACCCCTTCGGAGATTTCGAGCTGCTCCTGGGGGCGGCGAAGCTGCACCTGAAGATCGTCGAGGTGCCGGTGAGGTATCGGGAGCGCGTCTATGGGAGCACCAACATCCGGCGGTGGAGGCACGGCTGGATGCTGCTGCGGATGGCCGCTTTCGCGGCGAAACGGCTGAAGTTTTCCTCCTAAAGGGGACCATGCGCAGAATCGCTCCTGAAGTTCAGGCGCTGGTGGGCATCATCGCGGTGGCGATCACCCTGCGCGTTGTACTGTTGACCTGGGGGCCGCGCGCCCTGTTGAACCGGACCTGGGAATACGACGAGGTCGCCCGGAACCTGTGGGCCGGACGGGGATTCATCGGGACGTATCTGGGCGTCCCCACTCATGCGCTCGTCCACCCGTTCTATCCGTGGTTTTGCGCGGGAATCTACTGGTTCCTGGGCCATCCATCGGTGGCCGCGGTGCAATGGGCGCAGGTGGCTTTGGTGCCGGCCTACGCTGCGGTCGCCTACCAGCTTGGGCGGACGCTCCAGGGCCCCTGGGCGGGCGTGCTGGCCGCGGCGGGGACCGGATTGCACCCGGGGCTTCTCATCTTCAGCCTGCGGCCTCACGCCCTCTGGCTGGATAGTCTTTGTTTCTTAACCGTGGTTTGGCTGACGGTGCGCTCCTCGCGCTGCAATCCGGATTTCAAATCGGTCGGGTGGCTGGGTGCGGCGATGGGCTGGGGGCTTCTGGCCCGCTCCTCGATCCTCTCGGCTTTTCCGATCATCTTGGGTTGGCTGTTTCTTCAGTGGAGGGGACAGGCCTCCCGCCTGAAGCGGGCGGCGGTCCTCTTGGGGGTGGCGTCGGTGATCGCCGCCCCATGGCTCGTGCGCAACGCCCTGGTGCTGAAACAGCCCGTCTGGATCCTGACGAGCGGCATGCACGGGTTCTGGCTGGGTAACCACCCCCAAGCGACCGGGGGAGCGCTGGATCACTCCGGAGAACCGCTGATCAACCGCTCACCGGAGCTGTTGGCGGCCGTCCGGGCCCAACCCGATGAGATCCGTCAGGCGGATCTGTTTCGTCGGGAGGCCTGGGGCTTCATCCGTTCGCATCCCCGGCTTACCCTCAGGCGGACCGCCCGAAAATGGCTGCAGTTCTGGACAGGCAGCCAACAGACGGGCGCCTGGTATCCCCCAGGCTGGCGCCGGGCCTACGGGGCCTTCTATCTGGCGCTGTGGATCGGAACCTTGGGGGGAGGGGTGGTCTTGTGGAGCCGGCGGCGGCGCCGGGAATTGGCGCTCATCGCGGGCTTTCTGGCGGCCATCAGTCTGACGCAGAGTCTTTTCTTTGTGGAAGGGCGGCACCGGTGGGAAGTTGAAGCCCTGTTGGTGGTGGTCGCCGCCTGCGGATTGGCGCATCTTCTGAAGAACCTCTCAGAACCCCAGGAAAAATACTTTGCCGGAGTCAACGAATCTCGGTTTGCCTGGCAGACCGCCGATTCGGTCATCGGCAGCCGTGAGGCCTCTCTCCTGGCGGCGGCGCTGGAGGTCTGGCCTTCGGAAGGCTGGGTGGTGGAAATCGGGGCAGGGGAAGGAGCGAATCTGTTTCATCTGCGGCGCCTGGGCGGCTCCAAGCCCCTTTGCCTTGCCATGGACGCGATCCTAGAGAAAGCGCTGTTCGTCCAGCGCCGTCAGGCGCCGGCGGTCCGGGGGCTCTGCGGGGACGCGATCCGCCTTCCGCTCCGGGAGGGTTCCGCGCGCCTCGTGATCATTCGGGACCTTCTGCACCACGTGGAAGCTCCCCTGGAGGTCTTGAAGGAGGCCCAGCGGGTGCTGGGCCCGGGCGGCCATCTCGTCCTCATTGAGCCCAACGGCCGCAACCCCATCATGGCCCTGCTGGCCAGGGCCCAGCGGGCCGAGCGCCTGATTCGACGCTCCAATCCGGAATGGCTTCAGGGACTGTTCCGAGACTTCCCCAGCTTCACCGACTTGTCGGTTCAGTCCCTCGACCCGCTGCCTGTGAGCCGCGTGGTGTGCCACTACCGGTATGGCGTCAAACAGCTTGCCGCTTCCGGTTTCGGACGCTGGCTGGGCAGGTGTGAAAACCGGCTGGGGGTGATCATTCCGAACTCCCGGTGGGGCTACCTGGTGCTGCGGTGCCGCCGAGGCTGATCCTCCCCCCGCGGGCAGATGTCCCGCAATTGGGAGATGAGGATTGCGACGGGTTGACCCGCTTGATTTACCATCCGGTGGCGGGGGTGGTTTTTCGGAACCGCTACCGGATGGTCCTGGACCTGCTCGAGCGCACCCAGCCCATCGAACAGCTCTTGGAGGCCGGATGCGGGGCGGGGCTGCTGCTCCCCTCACTGGCCGCCTTCGGCGCGCCCCTGAGGGCGATTGACCTGCACGGTTATCAGGACCGCATCCGAGCGATGCTCTCCGCCCTTCGAATCCGGGAGGTGGGGCTCTTTCGGGCCGACATCCGCAAGCTCCCCTTTCCAGAACAGCACTTCAGCCACATTGTGTGCGTGAGCGTCCTGGAGCACCTGAGGGGGCTCGAAGAGGTGTTTCGGGAGCTGCGCCGAACGGTCCGGCCGGAGGGGTGGCTGATCGTCGGCGTGCCGACCAAGAACTGGATCACCCGGATCCTCTTTGCCAGCGTCGGCTACGATGACAACGTGATTCATCCCTCAAGCCACCGGGACGTTTTGAGGGCCGCCGAACCCTGCTGGCAGCTGCAGCGCCTGAGGGTGTGGCCTCCGGGGGCTCCCTTGGACCTCTCCCTGTATGTCGCCATGCAGTTGAAGGCCCGCGCCGATGGATAGGGGACCCGAAAGAGAGGCCCGGATCGTCGTCACGGGCGGCTCCGGCTTCCTCGGAAGCCGGGTGGTCCGCGCCTTGGAAGGCCGCGGATGGCGCAACGTCCTGGCTCCCCGCCGAAGCGCCTACGACTTGAAGCGCGAAAGGGACGTGGAGCGGCTCTATGAGGACCTCAGGCCGGATCTTGTCATCCATGTGGCCGGACTCACCGGAGGCATCGGAGCCAACCGCGCCTCCCCCGGCCATTTCTTTTACGAGAATGTGATGATGGGAACCTTCCTCATGGAGTACGCCCGACGATCAGGCGTGAAGAAATTCCTCAGCGTGGGCACGATCTGCTCGTATCCGAAGCTCACCCCGGTGCCCTTTCGGGAAGAGAACCTTTGGAACGGCTACCCGGAGGAGACCAACGCCCCTTACGGGCTGGCCAAGAAAATGCTTCTCGTGCAGGGACAGGCCTATCGAGAGCAGTACGGTTTCAACGCCATCTACCTTCTGCCGGTGAACCTCTACGGGCCGGGGGACAACTTCGATCTGGAAAGCTCCCATGTGATTCCCGCGCTGATCCGGAAGTGCGTCGAAGCCCTCGAGCGCCAAGAGCCGGAAATCGTCTGTTGGGGTGATGGAAGCCCCACCCGGGAATTCCTCTACGTGGAGGACTGCGCAGAAGCCATCGCCCTGGCGATGGAGCGCTACGACTCGGCCGACCCGGTGAACATCGGCGCCGGATTTGAACTCCCCATCCGGGAGCTCATCAGGCTCATCGCCGAGCTGACGGGATTTCAGGGAAAGATCGTGTGGGACCCAGAGAAGCCCAACGGACAGCCCCGCCGATGCCTGGACGTCCATCGAGCATGGGAAGCGTTCGGCTTTAAAGCCAAGACCGACTTCCGAGAGGGGCTTCGGTCCACCATCCGGTGGTACTTGGAACATCGCGGCTCGTGATATAATGTCCCCTTGAGCACACCCATGAATGGACGTCAGGTTCTGGTAACGGGGGGAGGGGGTTTCATCGGCTCCCACCTGACCGATGCCCTGCTTAAGAGGGGGAACGGGGTCACGGTCCTGGACGACTTCTCGACCGGTCGACTGGAGAATGTCGCTCACCACGACGGGCATCCCCGCTTTGACCTTGTCACCGGCACGATCCTCAACGAGGCCCTCGTGGACAAACTGGTGGAGCGGGTGGATACCGTTTACCACTTGGCCGCGGCGGTCGGCGTGGAGCTGATCGTGAAGAAACCGCTTCAATCCCTGGTCACCAACATCCGGGGAAGCGAGATCGTCTTTGAAATGGCCCACCGCTACCGCAAGAAGGTCCTCATCACCTCCACCTCCGAAATCTACGGGAAAAACACCAACGGCCCCCTCAAGGAGGACGAGGACCGGATCCTGGGCTCTCCCTTGAAGAGCCGCTGGTCCTACTCCACCGCCAAGGCCGTCGATGAGATCCTGGCTTACACCTATTGGAAAGAGAAGGGAATTCCCACGGTCATCGTGCGCCTCTTCAACACCGTGGGCCCCCGCCAGACCGGCGCCTATGGGATGGTCATCCCGAGGTTCGTCCAGCAGGCCCTCCGGGGAGAACCGCTCACCGTCCACGGAACGGGCAAGCAGTCCCGATGCTTCCTTCACGTGGATGACGCGGTCCGCGGAATCATGGCGCTGATGGATTCACCCTCCGCGGGTGAGGCCTTCAACCTCGGCAGCCAGGAGGAGGTGACCATCGAGGAGCTGGCCAGGCGGGTGATCGCCTTGACCGGATCTTCCTCCGGGATTTCCCATCTGGCCTACGATCAGGCCTACGAAGAGGGCTTCGAGGACATGGCCAGACGGGTGCCGGACACCGCCAAGGCCAAGCGGCTGGTCGGATTCGTTCCCACCATGAAACTGGACGACATCCTGGAAAGCGTCATTGATTACTACAAAAAAGGAGCCGTTTCCACACAGACCTCTTAGAGCTGGTTTCAAAACCTCCCGTGGCCGCGCTGGCCGGAGTTGCAAGCCGCGCAAGACGCAAGGAGGAGGCGTATCATGAGAGTCAGGATACGTCGACGACGAGCAACGCAGCCCGGCGACGCAAATCCGGCCAGCCCTTCGGGTTGCGGCGGCAGGGGACCAGCTCCTGCGTCACTCCTCCTCGACGTGCCACAGGGGGCACGCCATCGTCGTCGTTCCTTGGATCTGGCCCCCTGGCGCTCGCAACGCGGCTCACGCGAGGTTTCGAAACCAGCTCTAAGGAGCGGCGGTGAAGGCCTTCCTGTTTGATTTAGGCAATGTCCTGGTCCAATTCGACCATCGGGTGGCAGCCCGAAAGATCGCCGCCGACACAGGGCTCCAGGAACAGGAACTTCACCGCTTTCTGTTCGAATCCCCCTTGATCGCCGCGCACGACGCGGGACAGATCACGACCCAACGGTTTCACGAAGAGCTTAAAGGCGAACTGGGCCTTTCGGTCGGTTACGAGCAGTTTTTATCGATCTGGAGCGACATCTTCGCGCC
>JACPXR010000076.1 GCA_016196465.1 Candidatus Omnitrophota bacterium
AGAGCTGGTTTCAAAACCTCGCGTGAGCCGCGTTGCGAGCGCCAGGCGGCCAGATCCAAGGAAAGACGACGATGGCGTACTCCCTGGAGTACATCGAGGAGGAGTGACGCAGGGGATGGCCGCCTGCCGCCGCAACCCGAAGGGCTGGGCTGAAATGCGTCGCATCGCTGCGTCGCTCGTCGTCGCCGTATCTTGACTCTCATGATACGCCTCCTCCTCGCTCCTTGCCCTGCTTGCATTTAAGCTTAAGCGCGGCCACGGGAGGTTTTGAAGCCAGCTCTAAAGTTCCGTTTCAAAGCCCAGCACCCAAAGATGTCTCGTGTAGTCACTGGATTTGGAACGGCTGAAGGAATAATCCAGTGTCACGTGCCCCTTTTCCCTGATTTGCCAGATCAAACCAGCGTTCAGCCCATAACGGCGGGAGACAGTCGAGCTTGCCGCGCTGCCCAGCAAGACATCTTTGCCGCCCGAGCGCTGTTTTTCATAGTTGGCCCCCGCCGAAACTTTCATCAGAGGGGTCAGCTCATACAGCACCCCGATCGACGGCCGGGTGCTCCGGAATTGAAGCCGGGTGCTGGTGTAGGAGGGGATTCGCTCATCCGTGTATCTCAAGTCCACCTGAGTTCGGGATCCGAGTTGATGTTTCCACGTCGCCTGATAGCCGAAATCGTTACTTTGCTGGTCCGTCCGCCACCGCCGATGGGTGAACTTCAGCACCAGGTCCAAATCGGTGACGTCGGTGACCTCGTAATGGGACCCGAGGCGCATCGTATGCCCCTCGGAGTTTTTGAGTTTGTTGGTGGGGAAGACCCCCTCCCCAAATTCATAGCCCCCGAAGAGGGTCCAGTTGGGCCGAAGGTCATGGTCGATGTCGAGGATGGCGGTCAAGATTCTCCGGTCGGAATCTCCGTCGTTCACCGCTTGGTCGTCGTGGAGGGTGTAGACGAGCTGCGGAATCAGGGCGTTCGTTTCGTTGAGCGCGTACTCCATCCTGGCTTCCCAGGCATGGTCCACCACGCGCTGGAAACCGCTGTTCTGGCGCAGGATGTCGATCTCTTCCGGGCCAAGGAGGAGTTGATTGGAAGCGATCAGTTTGTATCCGGAGAGCAGCTGGAAGCGCCCTCCCGGATCCAGATCGAAGAAAGCCCGAAAGTCGTGATCGATGGCGTTCAAATCCTTCCGGTGATATCGGAAGGCGTTGATCTCGTGTGAAATTCCGTACAGAACGCTCCCCCTCGGGTCGAGGAAGATGACTTGTCCCTCCAGGGTTGAGATGTAATCCTCCTGGGGATCGTTGTCTTTTAGAAAGACGTTGCTGTCGAATGTCTCGTCAAATCCGACTCCCCATCGGGTCCTCTCTTTGAAAAAATCAAAAAGATTCACCGGCCTTTCCGCGACACGGGGGAGTTCATCGATTTCGATGGGAATCAAGCTCTGGCGCTCTGCCGCATGGGCCTCCGAGGGGGGACACCCCGCCCCCGCCAAAGCCAGGGCCAGCCCGATCCCCTTTACGAAATTTTTCTCCACCAACTTCTCTCCTGACGGATTTTTTGGCCAGAAGTCACGAACTTGTCGATCGCCTCAATGAGAGCGGCTCGATCCTGCGGTTGGACCTCATCGAACCGGATCCCAGTCTCAAAGCCGCCGCGACGGGACGGCAGACACCGGACCACCTGCCCCGCCGCCTGAATCGAGCGGCCCAAAGGAGGCACATGGATTTCCAGCCGGATGCGGGCCCCCGCCGGAATCATCTGCTTGAGGAGGATCCTCACTCCCCCCCCGCTGACATCCTGGGTGGCCGTGATGTGGGGTCCTCCCGCCCATCCGGCCTCCACCGGTTCGCACTTGATCGGCCAGGCCGCCGGAATCCGGATGTACTGCCGGGTGTTTTTGTACTTGTAGCCCTTTCTCCACCTGTCCCAGAAAGCCATCACCAGAGCCCTCCCCGGACCACTTCCTGCAGGGCCGGGAGCTTCAAAGAACTCTGGATCAGCTCCCGGTGCCAGTCGAATTGAGCGAGCTTCCTCACCAGGCCGATGACGTCCTCCTGGGTCCCCAGCTCCACCAGCGCATCGATCTGGGCGTCGCTCAATTTTCCAAAAAACTTCCTCAAGGACAAACCCATCTTCAGCTCCTCGCCGATGGCCCGCTTCCAGGCCTGCTCGTAGCGCAGGAGCCGCCTCGCCGAGAAGTCGTTCCCTTTGACTGCCTCCTCGATCGTTTCGGCTGCCAGTGAGGCGCAGAGCATCCCGTAGTAAATTCCTCCCTGAGTGGTCGTCTTCACCTGGCCGGCCGCCTCCCCCACCACCAGCACCCGGTCGGTCACGCTTCGTTCCATCGGTTCCATGGGAACGGGAGACAGGAGCATCTTGGGACGGGGCGTCCTCAGCCGCCGGGCGATCGGCGGATGATCGATCAGTTCCTTGAAGTGGTTGGGGGCCTGCCTGGAGGCGATCAGTCCCACCCGCGCCGTTCCGGGAGAAAGCGGGACCACCCACGCGAAGGCCTCAGGGGCGAGCTTTCTCCCAAGATAAATTTCCACGTCCCGAAGCCCCTCCATCTCCACTTCCGCCTGGGCTCCATAGACGATCGACTTCGGCCCCTGGAGCCCTACCTGGAGGGGCAGGTTGGACCCGAAACCGGCGGCGATCACCGCCAGCCGGGCCCGGATCGGCTCCGCCTCCTCCTCTTTCTCCCTGAGCTCCACGCCGTCGGCCTCGACGGTGATCACCCGCGCGTGAACCCCGAAGCGGAACTCCGCCCCTTCGCTTTGCGCCAGATCCACCAGCGCCTGGTCGAACGTGAGGCGGCTCACCACATGGGCCAGAGGAGCTCCGGGATCATACCGGAAGGAGCGGCCGTTCGGGGCGTAGAAGGTGATCGCCTGAAGGGAACTGACAATCGGCTCGGGGGGAAGGTTGAGCCGCCGGAAGGCCTCCACCCCGATGATGCCGGTGCAGTTGGCGAAAAGCCCCGCCCTCTCGTGCTCTTCCAGGATCAAAGTGGAGAGTCCCGCTTTGGCCGTCAGGTACCCGCAGATGTTTCCCGCAGGGCCCGCCCCGATCACCACCACATCATAGAGTGGGTTCATCCCGGCGGCCAGCGCATCGCGCGCCCCCCCAACAGATGCAGGTGAAGATGATACACCGATTGCCCCGCCCCCGGATTGCAGTTGATCACGAGGCGGTACCCTTCCTCGGAGACCCCGAGCTCTTTGGCCAGCCGGTTGGCCGTGAGGACGAGCTTCGAGACGGAAGCGGCATTTCCTTCGGTGAGTTCCGAGACCCGGGCGATGTGACCCTTCGGAATGATCTGAAGGTGGACCGGCGCCTGGGGATGGATGTCGTGGAAAGCCACCACCTCGTTATCCTCATAGGCGATCTTCGCGGGGATCTCTTTGGAAACGATCCTGCAGAAAAGACACTCCCCTTTCTCCTTCATCGGGCCGCGCCCCCTTCTTCGGCCAGGGCGATCCGCTTGGGGATCGGCGGATGGTCGTAGAGCAGCCATTCCACCCACCGGGGCGGGGACCCCTCGGCCAGATTCTCCTCGGCCAGACGCTTCATCGCGGCGATGAACGCCGCAGGGTTTCGGGTCTTCTCGAGGGCGAAGCGGTCCGCCTGTCGTTCCAGGAAGCGGGAGATGCCGTTGGTGATCGGAAGCAGGATCCAACCTGCGATCCACAGCCCCAGGGCGATCGCCGGCAGGGTGCTCAAATCGGAGAGCCCTTGAAAGCCCCACGAGGGTCCACCCCGGCGGAGGATCCGGTCCACGAGGAAACAGGCCGCCGCCGTCGCCGCGGAGCCGATTCCCATGAGGAGGGTCAAATGATGAAGCTCGTGGTGTCCCATTTCATGGGCGAGAACCACCTCCACCTCCTCGGCGGGGTGCGCACCTACCAGGGTGTCGCTTAAAAGGACCCGGCGGGTCTTCCCCAATCCGCAAAGGCAGGCATTGGCCTTTCGGGTCGTTTTGCTCAAGTTCACCTCAAAGATTCCGTGCACCTTGAGGTTGCAGCGGTCCAGGAGCCCTTCGAGGCGCTCTTGGAGGGAAGGGTCGCTCAGGGGTTTCTGCCGATAGAAAAGCGGAATTAGAAGAACAGGCGCCACCCGCGTCAGAAGCGAAGACCAGGCCACCCAGGCCAGCGCCGCCCAGATCCACCAGGATTCTCCCGTGAACCGGATGAGGGCCCAAAGCCCCTCCACCATGAAAAGCCCAAGGAGGGAACTTAAGCCCCACTGCTTGAGGGTTTCCCGGATCCAGCCGGAGAGGGTGAGGTTTGACAGGCCAAAGCGGTGTTCGATCCAGAACGACCGGTACCAGTCCAAGGGAAAAGAGAGCCCCGTGAGGCCCAGCCAGAGAATCCCGGCGGTGAGGGCCACCTGCAGGGGCCAAGGCCCCAAGAGGCCGCTCACCCACTCGCTCACCTTTCCGGCCAACCCGCTTGTGAGGACTGCGCATAAGAAGAGAAACGTCAACCCCGCCTCCAAGAACATCCCGCGCCGCTTCAGGCGAGCGTACCTCTGGGCGGCGGAGGAGGAATCGGCTTTCATGGCGTCTCCGGCAGGGGAGGCAGCCCCGCCGACTTCAACATCATCCCCAGGCGTTTTTCCACCGCGGGGTCCATCCCTTTGAACCGCAGACCCGTGAAGAAGTTCCGGACACCGCCAGAACCTTCCCGGGAGGAAACCTCCTTCGACCAGACGATCTCCGCGAAGGCGATCACCGGCTTCTCTTGGCCCGAAAGGGTCAGCTCGAGTTCCACATGAGTTCCCGCCTCCAGCTTCTCCTGGAGGAGGAGCCCCACCCCCGTCTGACTCACATCCCGCGTCTTCGCGGGAGCGTGGTTTCCCGGGATCCGCCGGTAGCGGATGGGCCAGTCCACGCGGTAGCGGGGAAATCTTCTGCGCTCCGCCTTCGGCCAGAACCGCCTGAGGCGCCCCATGGGAACTTTCCCCCCCGCCGCGAGGCGCTCCTCCCGGACCACCACGGCGAAGATCATCACGGCGATCCCAGACAGGCAAAAGGCCAGAAAGCGGATCACCCCACCCCCTTCTTCACGGCAGCCCCCATTTCTTCTTCAGCGGTGTGGCGTCTTTCTCGCAGAACCGGGCCTTGGGGGAGGCGTATTCCCTCCCGCACTCCGGGCAGAACATCCGGCTCTTCAGTTCAGAGATCTCCTTCTTGGCCCGGGCGATCCGCTCGCTCGTTAAAGGATGGGTCCGGTTCCAGACAGAGGCCCTGTCCAGGGCGCCTTCAGGGCGCTCCCTCTCCATCTTTTCGAAGAACCGGATCATTCCCTCCGGATCGAAGCCGGCCCGTTGGGTGTAGCGGATTCCGAGCCGGTCCGCCTCCAGTTCATCCTGCCGGCTGAATCCTTTGCTGAAAAGGCCGTAGAGGGAGCTCACCATGCGGGCCGATTCCCCGGAGGCCCCGGCCCGGGAGGCCGCTTCCAGGAGGAGGGCGATCCCCAAGTCCGCCTGGAGGTGTTTGGCCACGTGGCGGGCGGCGACGTGGCCGATCTCATGGCCCAGGACCGCCGCCAGCTCGTCGTCATCGGCGGTCTCGAGGGTTTTGGTGTGGACGTAAATGGTGCCACCGGGAAGGGTGAAGGCGTTGATCGAGTCGTCTTGGATGACGCCGAACTGGTAGGGGACGTCTTTCCGGTCGCTCACTTGGGCGAGGCGCTTGCCGGTTTCCTGCGCGCGCCCAAGCTCCTCCGGAGAGACGCGGCCCATTTTCAAAGAGGTCAGACCCATCTGGGCCCGGGCCAGGGAGCCCAGGGCTGTTTCAATGGGGGTGGTTAAAACGGTCTCCTGCCGGCCGGTCGCCGGATTGTAGATCGTGGCGCATCCGGCCAGGATCAGGGCGGCCAGCGGTGCCAGCGGATTCACGGAAGGACCTTGTTCAGCCACTGGACCAGCTCCTCCACCACTTGGGCCCTTTCCGGTTCGTTGAACAGCTCGTGGTACATCCCCTCGTAAAGATGGAAAGTCCCGAGGCCCTCCGGGATCCTCCGGGCGAAGAGCCGCGTTGCCTCAGGGCTGCAGATGGCGTCGGACCCGGCCTGCAGGATGAGGCATGGAATCCGGATCTCAGAGGCAAAGCGGATCGATTCTTGGATCGCCCGTTCCAGGACGAGGGCGCAGCGGGCGGTTAAGGTGCGGTTAATCAGAGGATCGCCTTCGTAGGCCCGCACCACTGAAGGATCCCGGCAAAGCTGTTTGGGATCGATTCCGTTGGGGATGGGGGTGGTCGGTAAAATCCGCCCGATCCCCCGGACGAGGGCTGCTTTCGGGGGAGGGGGCGGGGAAGAAAGTCCCAGGGCCGGGGAAGAGACGGCCACCGCGCTGATCTGGTTTGGATGCCGTGCTGCGTAGATCAAAGCAATCAACCCCCCCAGAGAATGCCCAACCATCACTCGCGGGATTCGGGGAGCTTCTGTCTTGACCCGCTGCACGAGAACCTCGAGGTCCTCGAGAAATTCCTCCATCGAGCGGCAATCGCCCCGGCGGCCCTCTGATCGGCCGTGGCCGCGATGGTCGATCGCCCAGACCTCGAAGCCCCGACCCGTCAGATCCGAGGCGAGAGTCTGATACCGGCCGCTGTGTTCACCGAGTCCATGAACGAGAAGACACTCAGCCTTTGGGCGCGAAAACTCCCAGTGTCGGAGCAAAAGTTTCCAGCCCCCAGGGGAGTTCAAGGCCTCCTCCCTTGGAGGGACCGGCTGTCCGCTCAACTCCGCATCTGGACACAACTTAAGCTTGCATTTTACCACAAACCGGCTCTCAGTCCCGGTACATCGCCTCGATCGCTTCGGCGTAGCGCTCGCTGATCACTTGGCGCTTGACCTTCAAGGTGGGGGTGAGCTCTCCCTCGGCTTGGGTGAAGGGTTGGGGAAGGAGGGTGATTTTCTTGATCTGTTCGAACGGGGCCAGGGTGAAGTTCAGCTTCTCCACCCGCCGCCAGACCAACGTCTCGTGGGGAAGTCCCTCTTTCCCGGCCTCAGACTCCAGACGTCCGATGTCCGGCACGATGAGGGCGGTCAGATACTTCCGCCGGTCGCCGATCACGACACAATCGGAGATCAAAGGGTCCGCCCTCAGGGCGTTTTCGATGTTCTGGGGGGCGATGAGCTTGCCGCCCGAGGTCTTCAAGAGGTCTTTCTTCCGGTCGGTGATGGTCAAAAAACCATCGGGGCTGATTTGGCCGATGTCGCCGGTGTGAAGCCATCCCTCGGCGTCGATTGCTTCACCGGTTTCCTCGGGTTTGTTGAAGTATCCCTTCATGACGTGGGGGCCGCGGGTGAGGATCTCCCCGTCTCCGCCGATTTTCACCTCCACTCCCGGCAGGGGCAGCCCCACGGTTCCGAAGCGGAACCGATCCAGCCGATTGGCGCTGATCACCGGAGAACTTTCGGTGAGGCCGTACCCTTCGAGGATCAGGATGCCGGCCGCGTGGAAGAATTCGGCCAGCTCCTTTGACAGGGGGGCCCCTCCCGAGATGCAGAACCGGATCCGACCCCCCAGGCCCTCCTGAATTTTGGAGAGGACCAGTCTTTGGGCGATTTGAAAGGCAAGGCCTTTCCTCCGCCGGGCCCCGACCCGGAGCGCCCAGCGAAAGAGGGCCCTTTTTGCGCCCGGAGCGGAGCGGACGCCCGCTTCAATCCGCTCTCGGATTTTCTCGTAGAAGCGGGGGACCGCCGTGAGGATCGTCGGGCGGATCTCCCGCAAGTTTTGAGGGACTTTCTCCAGACCCTCGGCGTAGGCGATCATTCCCCCGACGGAGAGGACGAAGTAATACCCTGCCGTCCGCTCAAAGACGTGGGAAAGGGGCAAGAAGGAGAGGGTGAGGTCCTCAGAGCCAATCGGCAGACTCTCCTGAACCGCTCGGCAGTTCGAGAGAAAATTGCCGTGGGTCAGCATCACCCCCTTGGGGAGGCCGGTGGTCCCGGAGGTGTAGATGAGGGAGGCGAGGTCCTCTGAGCGGCCCCCTTCCAGGCGCTTCAGAAGCGTCTCCCGAAGGGCGGGACCGCCCGTGTGGCCCAAGCCCATCAATTCTCCGATCCACCAGATCCTCGGACCCGAGACCCGGTACGGAGCGTCGAAGAGGATGATCTTGAGGTTCAGGGCTTCCCGGAAGGAAACCACCTTCCCCATGAGGTGCACGTTCGAGACGAGGAGGACCTTGGCCCCCGAGTCCCTCAGGATCGCCTCGATCTCGGAAGGGGTGAGCGTCGTGTAAATCGGGACGCTGACCCCTCCGGCGCTCAAGGCCGCGAGATCCCCGAAAACCCATTCAGGCCGGTTTTCCGAGAGAATCGCCACCCGGTCTCCCGGTTCAACCCCCAGGTCGATGAGCCCCAGGGCCATCGTCTCCACCTGGGAGACCATCTCCTCCCAGGAGATGTCGACGTACCGCCCCGAACGCTTCACCCGGAGAGCCGCCTTGGGGCCGTGGCGGCGGGCCTGCTCGAAGAACATCTGCGGAAGGGTTTCCCAGCGCTCCGCCATGGGGTGGGTTACCGGTCCTGGAATTTCGGCCTTCTTTTTTCCAGGAAAGCGGACAACCCCTCCCGCATGTCCTGGGTCTCGCAGAGCTCCCCGAAGAGCTTCGCCTCGAGCTGCAAGCCCTCCTCCTGCGGTTTTTCCAGACCCTCGCGGGTGGCCTGGAGGATCCGGGTGAGAGCGTTGCGGCTTTTTCCGGCGAGCTTCTTGGCCAGCCCCATCGCCTGCTTCATCAGCTCCGCTTCGGGGACCACCTGGTTGACCAGCCCCAGGTCGAAGGCCTTCTGGGCGGGGATCATCTCGCCGGTCAAGTTCAGCTCCAGCGCGCGGGATTTCCCGATCAGGCGGGCCAGCCGCTGGGTCCCGCCGAAACCCGGCATGATCCCGAGGTTGATCTCCGGCTGTCCGATGCGGGCCCGGTCGCTGGCGATCCGGATGCTGCAGGCCATGGCGAGCTCGTTGCCCCCGCCCAGGCAGTGGCCGTTGATCGCGGCGATCGTGGGGATCGGAAGGCGCTCCAGCTTGTTGAAGACCCTCTGCCCCAGAGAGGCCGCCTCGACCCCTTGGGCGGCCCCCCGGAGTTCGGAGATCTCCTTAATGTCGGCGCCGACAATGAAGAAGGTTCCCGCCCCGGTGAGGATGAGCACCTTGACGCTCGCGTCCCGCGCGAGGGCCTCCAGGAAGCCGCCGATCTCCGTCAGGACCGCCCGGGAGAGGAGGTTGGCGGGGGGGTTGCTGATCGTGAGGACGCAGACCTGCTCCTCTTTTGAAACGCCCAGATACTGATACTCAGCCATGAGATCTCTCCTCAATAAGTGAAAAATCCGTGCTTCGTCTTGACTCCCAGATGGCCCGCGTTTCGCATCGTCCTGAGGACGTAGCTGGGGTGGAACCGGAATCCGAGCTCCCCGGTGAAGGCATCGAGCTTCTCCGCGAGGGTGTCGATGCCGCAGGCGTCGGCGGCGTGAAGAAGCCCCCCTTGCGAGGCGGGGAAGCCCAGCCCCGCGATCACCGCCGTCTCGATCTCCGAGGGAGAGGAGATCTTTTCCTGAAAGGCGAGAACCGCTTCGTTGATGATGAGGACCATGAGGCGTTCCGGGGTAAACCGGGTCGGCCTCTTGCCGCCCTTTGTCGCGAAATCCTTGAGCTGCTTCTCGAAGGCGGGGTCCGGCTCGCCCGCTCCACCGGGCTGGGCCTTCGTGTAGTCGTAGAATCCCTTGCCGGTCTTTCTCCCCAGACGTTTTTGCTCCAGGAGCCAGCTCCACAAGGCGGAGGGCTTCATCCGGTCTCCATAGCCGGCCCAGAGCACCTTGCCGGCCTCCGCGCAGATGTCGAGCCCCAGCGCGTCAATCAGGGTGAAGGGCCCCATGGGCCAGCCCTGACCCTTCATCGCCTGGTCAATCTCCAAAATCGTGCCCGCCCCCTCTTCGAGGCAGAGGACCGCCTCGTTCAGGTACGGCATGAGGAGCCGGTTGACGAGAAACCCGGGGCACTCCCTCACCTTGACGGGGATCTTCCGGAGCGATTCGGCGAAAGCGGTGACCGATTCCACCGTCTCCTCATCGGTCTCCAGGCCCGGGATCACCTCGACGAGCTTCATCACCGGAGCGGGGTAGAAGAAGTGCATCCCCACGACTTGGTGCGGGCGTTTCGTGATGCCGCCCAAGCCCGAAATGGAGAGGGCCGAGGTGTTCGAGGCGAGGATCGCTCCGGGAGAGCAGATTTCATCAAGCGCTTGAAAGACCTCCCGCTTGATCTCGATCAGCTCCGGCACCGCCTCGATGACAAGATCCGTTTCTTTCAGCGCATCGTAGCGGGTCGTGGGGGTGATGAGCTTCATCCGCTCCTCCAGCTCCGCGGGGGTCATCCGGCCCTTGGCGAGGCGGCCCTCGTA
>JACPXR010000002.1 GCA_016196465.1 Candidatus Omnitrophota bacterium
GGCCTTTGCCATGCCGACGGAATCGGTGTCGGTCCTTCAGACCGCCTCCGCCAGGGAGGCCCAGATCGAGAAGATCATGGAGGTCCTCTCCCACCCCAGGGCTCAGCTCCATCTCCGGATGGCCGGCATCAGCCGGACCGAGCTTCAGGAGGGCCTCTGGAAACTGGACGATGCCCAGCTGGCCATGGTGGCCCAGAAGGCCGATGCCGTGAAAGCGGGAGGGCAACTGTTGGGGCTTGTCATTGCGCTCCTCGTCATCGCGATCCTGATCGTGGTCCTGATGATGCTGCTGCGCAAGGACATCCGGATCAAAGATAAAGAAGAATAGGGTGAGGGGGGTTGGCTTACTGCCCTGGCTGGTTCTTCTGTCCGGCTGCGCCTCTTTGCCCGCCTACCGGATGGAGCCCCCCGCGCTTGCCAACAGCGGCGAATTCCATTACATCGAGAACGTTCCGCCGGTCGCTCAGGGCGCCTACCAGTGCGGGCCGGCGGCGCTGGAGTCGGTGATCCGGCGCTGGGGCAGGGAAGCGGATGCCGTGGAGATCGGCCGCCTGCTCTACAGGCGTGGCGCCCGCGGGATCCTGAACTTTACGCTGGCCCAGCATGCCCGGGACCGGGGTTTCTGGACGGAGATCCGGGAAGGGACCCCCGGGGAATTGCGCTCCTGGATCCAGAGAGAGATCCCTCCCATCGCCATGCTCCATGTGGGTCCTTTCTGGAGTCCCACGTATCACTTCCTGGTGGTGAGGGGATTCAACGACCGGGAACAGATTTTTTACGCCAACACCGGGCATCCGGAAACCCGGGCGATCCGCTATCCACATTTTCTGAAAAGATGGAGGCAGGCCGGCTGCTGGACCCTGGTCATCTCTCCACCCGAGCGGGTGGATTGGGAATTGACCGGGGACCAGGCGGCGGATCTGGGGCTCCTTCTGGAGCGTTCGGGGCGGCTGGGCCTGGCCGAGCGGTGGTACCGGAAGGGGCTGGAGAAGAGTCCGGAAAGCGCCTCGGTCCGGTTCAACCTGGCCAACGTCTATTCAAGGACGAACCGCCGGCGGGAAGCGAAGGGAATCTACCGGGCCCTGCTGGAGGAAAAACCCGGCTGGGCTCCCCCCGGCAACAACCTGGCCTGGCTCCATCTGGAAGAGCGGAACCCGAAGGAGGCGGTCCGGGTGATCGAGACCGCCTTTGGGCAGGGGGCGGAAAGAGGATACGAGATCCTCGACACCCTGGGGACCGCCTACTGCCGGCTCAAGCAATCTCCGAAAGCCCGGACCTGCTTCCTCGAAGCCCTGGAAAAGGTCCCCCCGGAGAACGCCCAGGCGCGGAACTCCATCCAGTCCCATCTGGATGAATGCAGGGCAGAGCCCTCCTCCCCCTAGTCCCGCAACGCTTCTTGCCAGGCAGCCCCCGTGCAAGGTAGACTTCTTCTCATGGCGCTTGATTCCTTCGTGACCCGCTCCGTCCTTCAGATCCGGGATTTCCGCCTGTCGCTGGCCTCCAAGTTCTTCGTCACCCTGGGGCTGCAGATGCAGGCCGTCGTGGTGGGCTGGCAAGTGTACACCCTGACCCGGGACCCCCTCGCCCTGGGGTTCATCGGGCTTTTTGAGGCCCTTCCTTATATGGGGTGCCTGCTCTGGGCCGGGCATCTGGCCGATCTCTCCGAGAAGAGGCGGATGATCGTCGCGGCGGGATTGGGCCTCTTCCTCTGCAACCTCGCGTTTCTCGCGCTCGCTCTCCTCAAGGTCCATTCCGTCTGGCCGATCTACCTCGTCATCGGGCTCATCGGGGTGGCGAGCAGTTTTCTCTGGCCGGCCTCTTCGGCCTATGTCGACTCGACGATCCCGAAGGAGATTTACTCCCAGGCGGCCGGATGGAATTCCACCCTCTGGCAGGTGGGGGCGATCCTCGGCCCGGTCCTGGGCGGGTGGCTCTACGCCGTTTCCGACGCGCCGCTGGCTTATGCCGGGGTGGCCTTCTTTCTGGGGGTGAGCGTCTGGTTCGCGGGCCGGATGAGCCTCAAGCCGCCGCATCCTAGCCCCGAGAACGAGTCCTCTCTGAGGAATTTCCTCGGGGGGATCCGGTTCGTCTTTTCCAAACGGCCGGTCCTCGGGGCGTTGAGTCTGGACATGTTCGCGGTCCTCTTCGGCGGGGCGGCGGCCCTCCTTCCGATCTTCGCTGAGAGGCTCGGGGCGGGCGCCTCCGGCTTGGGGGTTCTCCGGGCTGCTCCGCCGGCCGGGGCCTTGATCGTGGCCCTTTACCAGTCCCACCGCCCCCACTTCCGGCGGACCGGGATCGCGTTCCTCGTTTCCGTCTGGCTCTTCGGGCTCTTCATGATCCTCTTCCCCCTTTCCGAGCTGTTCTGGCTTTCGTTCTTCCTCCTGGCCGCGAGCGGCGCCGCCGACAACGTGAGCGTCGTCATCCGGGCGAGCATCCTCCAGGCCCTGACCCCCAACCACCTGCGGGGGCGGGTCTCCTCGGTGAACGGCTTCTTCATCAGCTCCTCCAATGAGATCGGGGCGTTCGAGTCCGGCGTGGCAGCCAAGCTGTTGGGAGTGGTTCCTTCCGTCATCTTCGGGGGACTGATGACCTGGTTCTGCATGGCCCTCACCGCCTGGAGAGTGCCAGAGCTGCGGCGGCTCTCCTTGAAATCTGAGGTGGAACCGAAAATGATCCTCCCGCTCTGACCGATGTCCGAGCCCCTTGACGAACTGGCCCGCCTCTTGGGGGTGGAGAGCTCCTACTGGGACGCGCGCGGGAGGCTCCATCATGCTTCTCAAGAGACCCTCTTCATGATCCTCTCCGCGTTGGGGGTTCCCCTCTCCGGAATCAAGGATCTCCCGGGGGCCCTCCGGGGATGCCGCCTCTTTCTTTGGAAGAACCTCCTGGAGCCGGTCCATCTGGTTTGGGAGGAGGAGCCGCTCCAGATTCCGATTCGCCTGCCCGATACGCTGGAAGGGTGTTCTCTCGAAGCGGAGCTTCGCTTCGAGTCCGGGAGAAGGCGGAGGTTTTCCCTCCGGACCTCTGATTTAGGCACCGTGGAGTCGGCCGAAATCGAAGGGGTCCGCTACCGGATGAAGAGTCTTTCTTTGCCCGGCAGACTCCCCATGGGATACCATTCCCTCAAGATCCGCGTCGGGAAAGAGTCGGCGAGCAGCCTCCTCCTCTCGGCCCCGAGGAAGGTTTATGAGGCCGGTCACCGGAAACGGTGGGGCCTTTTCATTCCTCTGTACGCCCTCCATTCGAGGAACAGTTGGGGCGGGGGGGATTTCTCAGATCTGGCCAGGTTGATCCGGGGGGTCTCGCCCCTGGGGGCCGGTTTCGTGGGGACCCTCCCCCTGTTGGCCTCCTTTCTGGATGAGCCGTTCGAGCCCTGCCCGTATTTGCCGGTGAGCCGACTCTTCTGGAATGAGTTTTACCTCGACCTTTCCTCCGTCCCTGAGTTGAAGCGCTCGGCCTCGGCCCGGCGCCTCATCGGGTCTCCCGGGTTTCAGAGGGAGATCCGTTCTTTGAGACAGAAGCGCCAGGTGGATTACCGGCGCCAGATGGCCCTGAAGCGGAAGGTTCTGTCGGAGCTTTGCGGGGTTTTCTTCAGGACCCCCGCCCGCAGAGAGAAGCTGGAGAGGTTCCTCGCGAAGAATCCCGACTGGGAAAAGTACGCCCGCTTCCGGAAGGATTTCCGCTACCATCTTTACGCCCAATGGCTCTGCCGGGAGCAGATGGGGCGGCTCTGTGCCCTGGGACGAAGGAGCGGGGCCGGGCTGTACCTGGACTGGCCGCTGGGGACCCACCCCGCGGGATATGACCTCTTCAGCAGGAAGCCCCTCTTTGCCGTGGGGGCGAGCGCCGGGGCCCCGCCGGACCCGTTCTTCTCCGGCGGGCAGGATTGGGGTTTCCCGCCGCTGCATCCGGTCAACATCCGGCGGGAAGGTTACCGCTATTGGATCGAATCGCTCCGACATTCGATGAAGGTGAGCGAGCTTCTCCGGATCGACCACGTGATGGGGCTTCACCGCCTTTTCTGGATCCCCCACGGGGCCCCGGCGAGGGAGGGGACGTACGTCCGGTACCGGCCGGAGGAGTTTTACGCGATCCTGAGCATCGAATCGCACCGTTGGAAGACCACCCTGATCGGAGAAGACCTGGGGACCCTCCCCGAGGAGCTGAGGCCGGCCATGAGGTCCCACGCTCTTTTGGGAATGCACGTCGTCCAGTTCGAGGCCAAGGGGGACCTGCGGGCCCTGGCCCAGCCCCCGGCCGAAAGCATCGCTTCCTTGAACACCCACGACACGCCGACCTTTGCCGCTTTTTTAAGAGAGAAGCATCTTCTCCGGGAGAGAGATTCCTTCGGGGAGATTCTCCGGCGGTGCCTCCTTGGCCTGGCGCGCGGAGGGGCGAGGTTCCTCCTCGTCAGTCTGGAGGATCTTTGGGGAGAGGTCCGCGCGCAGAACCGGCCCGGCACAGGGCGCCGGTACTCCAACTGGCGGCGGAAGGCCCGGGTGCCCCTGGAGAGTTTCTTGAAGAATCCGTCTCTTCTTGGTACCCTTCGGGAGATCGGCCGGCTGCGCGGAGGAGCTTAAGAGCAATGCCTTCTTTGACTGAAGAAGACCTGTACCTTTTTAACGAGGGGACCCATTTCCGGCTGTACGAAAAGCTGGGGGCCCATCTGGCGGCGAAGGATGGGGTAGAGGGGGCGACCTTCGCCGTCTGGGCGCCGGACGCGGAGAAGGTTTTTCTGACCGGAGATTTCAACGGCTGGGACAAACGGGCGACCCCTCTGTCCGCGCAGGGGGTTTCCGGCATCTGGGAGGCCTTCGTGCCGGGGGTCCGGCAGGGGCAGCTGTACAAATACCTGATCCTCTCCCGGTACGCCGGCTACGAGGTGGAGAAGGGGGACCCCTTCGGCCTGATGCATGAGGTTCCCCCGAAGACCGCCTCGGTGGTCTGGGACCTTTCCTACCCGTGGCGGGACCAGGAGTGGATGGCCTCCCGCGCCGCCCGGAACAGCCTTTCCGCCCCGATCTCGATCTACGAGGTCCATCTGGGTTCCTGGATGAGGGTACCGGAGGAGGGGAACCGCTTTCTCACCTACCGGGAGGTTGCCCCGAGGCTCGTCCGGTATCTGAAGCAGATCGGCTTCACCCACGTCGAGTTTCTGCCGTTGATGGAGCACCCCTTCTACGGCTCCTGGGGGTATCAGACGACCGGTTACTTCGCCCCGACGAGCCGGTACGGGACGCCGCAGGATTTCATGGCCCTGGTGGATCTCCTCCACCAGGAGGGAATCGGCGTCATCCTCGACTGGGTCCCCTCCCACTTCCCGACCGACCCGCACGGCCTCAGCTTCTTCGATGGGACTTACCTCTACGAGCACATCGATCCGAAGAAAGGGTTCCATCCGGACTGGGCGAGCTCGATCTTCAACTACGGGCGCAAGGAGGTGAGGGCGTTCCTCACGAGCAGCGCCCTCTTCTGGCTCGACAAGTACCACGCCGACGGCCTGAGGACGGATGCCGTGGCCTCGATGCTGTACCTGGATTACTCCCGCAAGGAAGGGGAGTGGATCCCCAACCCCTTCGGGGGCCGGGAGAATCTGGAGGCGATCTCCTTCTTGAAGCGGCTCAACGAGGAGGTGTACAGGAGCTATCCGGACGTCCAGATGATCGCCGAGGAGTCCACCGCCTGGGGCGGGGTCTCCCACCCGACCTCCTCGGGGGGGGTTGGGCTTCGGGCTGAAGTGGGACATGGGCTGGATGCACGACACCCTCTTTTACATGGGGAAGGACCCCGTCCACCGGCTGCACCACCAGGACTCCCTCACCTTCCGGATGCTCTACGCCTTCACGGAGAATTTCATCCTCCCCCTCTCCCACGATGAGGTGACCCACGGGAAGGGGTCCCTTCTTGCCAAGATGCCGGGCGATGACTGGCAGAAGTTCGCCAACCTGCGCCTCCTCCTGGGGACCCTGATCGCCCAGCCGGGGAAGAAGCTCCTCTTCATGGGAGGGGAGTTCGGGCAGTGGGCGGAGTGGAATCACGAAACGAGTCTGGACTGGCATCTCCTCGACCACGCCCCCCACCGGGGGATCCAGAAGTGGGTGGCCGACCTCCACCGGCTCTACAAGGCGGAGCCGGCGCTGTATGAGCTCGATTTCGATGGGGCGGGCTTTGAGTGGATTGACGTCAGCGACGCCGCCAGCTCCATCATCAGCTTCCTCCGGAAGGGAAAAGGGGGCTCACGGGCGGTCCTGGCCGCCCTCAACCTGACGCCGGTTCCGCGGAGAGAGTACCGGGTGGGGGTTTCTTCCGCCGGGCTCTGGGAGGAGGCCTTAAACAGCGACGCCAAGGAGTACGGAGGAAGCGGGCTGGGGAACAAGGGCCGGGTGGAGGCCCAGGCGATTCCGTTCCACGGCCGCCCCTGGTCGATCAGTCTGACCCTGCCTCCATTAGGGATTGTCTTCTTCCGGCAGCCGGCGTAAAATATCTCCACCGCTTCTTACAACCTCATGGAGAACAATCCCTTACGGCAAGCGTACCGCTATTGCCAGTGGCTCACTGACAGCCACTACGAGAACTTTCCGGTCGCCTCCTGGCTTCTGCCCAGACAGAAACGTCCCCACGTGGCGGCGATCTACGCCTTCGCCCGCTCGGCCGATGATTTTTCGGATGAGGCCAAGTACCAGGGCCGCTCCGAGGAGCTCCTCCTGGCCTGGCGGAAGGCCCTGAAAGGAAACGGCCTTTCCGATCATCCGATCTTTCTCGCTCTCTCCGACACCATCCACCGCGCTCACCTTCCGGTCCAACTTCTCGACGACCTTTTGACGGCGTTTCTCATGGATGCGACCAAGCGCCGGTACGCGGACTGGGAGGAGCTGCTCACCTACTGCCGGTACTCGGCCAATCCGGTGGGGCGCCTGGTCCTTTGGATCTTCGGGATCGAGGAGGAGGCCCTCGCCCGCTTTTCAGACTCGATCTGCACCGGGCTGCAGCTGGCCAACCACTGGCAGGACCTTCGGATCGACCTCGTGGAGAAGGACCGGCTGTACATCCCCCAGACCCTGCTCGATGAGCACCGGATCAGCGTCGAGGAGTTGAAGGGTTTCGCCTCCCGGCCGGTCGATGAGAGGTTCCGGCGCCTCATGAAGGAGCTTCTCCGGCGGACGCGGACCCTCTTTGACGAGGGGGAGCCCCTTCTGGCCAGCGTGAAGGGCCGGCTCCGCCTGGAGCTGAAGCTGACGCTCCTGGGGGGCCGGGAGATTTTGAACCTGATCGAATCCAACGGCCATGACCCCTTCCGGAGGCGCCCTGTGATCACCGCGTTGAAAAAAACTCAGCTCCTTGCCCATGCCCTCTTTTCGTGACTACTGCCGCTGGCTGACCCGGGCTTCCGGCAGCCATTTCGCCCTGGGGATTCGGCTTCTTCCCGTCCAGAAGCGGGAGGCGATGGAGGCGGTCTACGCCTACTGCCGGGCGGTAGATGACGCCGTCGATGGAAACAGTGACCCGGCCCTGGCGCGGCGGGAGCTTTCCCTCTGGAGGGGCCAGATCGCTTCCCTCGAAAATGGGTTTCCCGTCCACCCGATCGCCGTGGCCCTCCAAAGGGTTCTCCGGCGCTACCAGATCCCCGCGCGGCATTTTGAGGATCTCCTCCAGGGGATGGAGATGGACCTCACCCGCAGGCGCTACGCCACCTTTGAGGAGCTCCGGGTTTACTGCGAGCATGTGGCCTCGGTGGTGGGGCTCATCTCGATTGGGGTCTTCGGCTGCGAGCGCCCCGCCTCCGGCGCCTACGCCCGCAACCTCGGGATCGCCCTGCAGATGACCAACATTCTCCGGGATTTGAAGTCCGACGCTGGGCGGGGAAGGATCTACCTCCCCCAGGAGGAGCTGCGCTTCGGTGTGAGCGAGGAGGAGATCCTCGAGGGGAAACGCTCCGAGTCGTTCCGGCGGCTCATGGCCTTTCAATGCCAGCGGGCGAAAGAGTTCTTCAGGAGGGCGCAGGAGTCGCTTGAGGAAAGCGGCGAGAAGGGAAAGCTCCTTCCGGCCCGGCTCATGGGGGCTGTCTACGGGGCGCTCCTTACGCAGATCGAGCGGTCGAATTACGACGTCTACGCCAGACCGATCAAAGTGGCTCCGGCCCGCCAGGCCTGGATCGCCGCCAAGGTGTTGGTGGGAGCGGGGTGAAGCCGAGCGTGGTGGTGATCGGCGGCGGTTTCGCCGGATTAAGGGCGGCGGTGGAGTTGGCGGAGGGGGGGCTCAAGGTCACCGTGCTCGAGGCCCGCAACGGCCTGGGGGGCCGGGCCCGCTCCTTCATCGATCCCTCGAGCCGCGAGCCGGTGGACAACGGCCAGCACCTCTTTCTTGGGGCCTACTCCGAGACGATCCAGTTTTTAAGGCGGCTCGGGATGGAGGAGAAGCTGGTTTTCCAGAAGCGCCTTCACGTCCCCTTTGTGGAGCGGGGCGGGAAGCTCCACCGGTTGAGCTGTCCGGCGCTTCCGGCTCCGTTCCACCTTTTGGCAGGGCTTCTGCGGTTTTCCTCTCTCTCCTGGGGGGAGAAGTGTTCCCTCCTTCGGATGCTGGCAGGGGTCGCAAGAGGCGGGGCTTCCGACGAAAGTCTCGATTTGATGACCGTCTCGGCCTGGCTGGACCTTTGGAGGCAGTCCCCCCGGAGCCGCCAGGTTTTCTGGAACCCCCTCGTCATCGCCACCCTGAACGAAGAACCGGGGATCGCCTCGGCCCTCGGGCTGCAGAGGGTCTTGAAGACCCTGGCCAAGGGAGGTGCCTCGCAGTCGCGGCTGGGGATGCCGCAGGTGGGGCTCTCCGAGCTTTACGCCCGGGCCGCCTCCGAACGGATCACCGCCCGGGGCGGGGAGGTCCGCCTGAATTGTCCGGTCGCCCGGCTCCTCATCGGAAATTCGCGGCTCTTCGGAGTCCGGACAGCCGACGGAAATCTCCTTTCGCCTGATTTCGTGGTGAGCACCCTGCCGCCTCCAGCTCTCAGAAGAATCCTTCCGCCGGAAGAGACGGGGAAGGGGGGTCTCTTCGCGGCCCTGGGTCACTGGAAGAGCTCGCCGATCGTCTCCATCAACCTCTGGCTCGACCGGAGCCTCACCCAAGAGCCCTTTGCTGCGATGATCGGGACCCGGATCCAGTGGCTCTTCAACAAGTCGGGCTACCTTTCGCTTGTCATCAGCGCCGCCAGGGATTTCATCGACCGGCCGAACGACGAGCTCGCCGCCGCCGCCCTAGAGGATCTCCAGGCCTGTTTTCCAAAGGGGGCGCAGGCGAAGCTCCTCCGGGTCCAGGTGGTCCGGGAAAGAGAGGCGACCGTCTCCCTCGCTCCCGGGACGGACCGCCGGAGGCTGGGGACGGAGACTCCCCTTTCGAATTTCTTTCTGGCGGGGGACTGGACGGCAACCGGCCTTCCGGCAACGGTCGAGTCGGCTGTGGCCAGCGGCGGAAAGGCGGCCCGCGCCGTTCTGAAAGCGGGGCTTGCCTTTGGGGCCTCGGATGAGTACAATAGACCGATTGTATCCCATGAAGCTTGAATCCTACCTGGCCGAACGCCAAACCCTGGTGAACCGGGCGCTGGAGCGATACCTGCCTCCAGCGGGCGGATACCCTCAGACCATCCACAAGGCGATGCGCTACAGCGTCTTGGGAGAGGGAAAGAGGATTCGCCCGATTCTGGCTCTGGCCGCCTGCGAAGCGGTCGGAGGCAAACTCCAGAAGGCCCTTCCAGCGGCCTGCGCTCTGGAGATGATCCACGCCTACTCTCTCGTCCACGATGACCTGCCGGCGATGGACAACGACGATTTCCGGCGGGGAAAGCCCTCCTGCCACAAGAAGTTCGGCGAGGCGATCGGCGTCTTGGCCGGGGACGCCCTCCTCACCTTGAGCTTCAGCCTCCTCGCCGGCGAAGATTCGAAAGCGAATGGCTCCGCCTCCTCCCATCTGCGGGTGATCGGCGAAGTGGCCCGGGCGATCGGCACGGAGGGGATGATCGGCGGGCAGGTGGTGGATGTGGCCAGCGCCGGCAAGCCCCTTTCCCCGGCGCTCCTCGAGTACATCAACACCCGGAAGACCGGCGCCCTCATCTCCGCCGCCGTCCGGGTGGGGGGGATCCTCGGGGGGGCGGATCCCAAGAAGGCCCTTGCCCTGAAGCGGTACGGAGAGAAGATTGGTCTCGTCTTTCAATTGGTGGACGATCTTCTGGACGGAGATGGGGCGGTCCGGCTCCGCGCCAAGAGCGAGGTGAGGCGCCGGGCCGAGCGGTTGACCGAATCGGCGATCGAAGCGGTCGCGCCGCTGAAAGAAAAAGGGGAGCCCCTCCGGGCGCTGGCCCGGTTTCTTCTGGAAAGGGGCCATTAGGGTTTTCATGTCGAACCTCCTTTCCTCGATCAACGATCCGAAAGATTTAAGGGTCCTTTCCCAGGAATCGCTGCCCCAGGTGGCCCAGGAGATCCGGCAGATGATCATCGACAAGGTCTCCAAGACCGGCGGCCACTTCGCAGGTCCCCTGGGGGCGGTGGACCTGGTCGTGGCCCTTCATTACGTCTTCAACACGCCGGAGGATCAGCTGGTCTGGGACGTCGGCTACCAGGCCTACGCCCACAAGATCCTCACGGGGCGAAGGGACCGCTTCGGGACCCTGCGCCAGTGGGGAGGGATCAGCGGTTTTCCCCACCGGGAGGAGAGCCCGTATGACCTGTTCACGATCGGCCACGGGGGGACCTCGATCTCGACGGCGCTGGGGCTGGTGCGGGCGCGGGACCATCAGGGAAAGTCCCAGAAGGTCGTCGCCGTCATCGGCGACGGCTCCCTTCCCGAGGGGATGGCCCTCGAGGGGCTGAACCACGCCGGCCACCTGAAAAGCGACCTCCTCGTCATTTTGAACGACAACAAGATGGCGATTGCCCCGAGCGTGGGGGCCCTCACCCATTACTTCAACCGGATCATCACCGACCCCCTGTACAACCGGGTGAGGAAGGAAGTGGAAAAGGTGATGTGCCGGGTGCCGCGGTTCGGCTTCCGCCTCCTCAGAGCGGCCAAGCGGCTGGAGGAGTCGCTGAAGAACCTCCTCGTTCCCGGGTTCATCTTTGAGGAGCTGGGTTTCCGCTATTTCGGGCCGGTGGACGGGCACGACATCCCGACCCTCATCAAGACCCTCCGGAAGGTGAAGAATCTCCCCGGCCCCAAGCTCCTCCATGTGGTGACGGTGAAGGGAAAGGGGTACCCCCTCGCCGAGGAGAACCAGTGGAAGTTTCACGGGGTCACCCCGTTTGATCCGGCCACCGGAGAGTTCATCAAGAAGCCGGCCCCCGAGACCTTCACCCAGCGCTTCGGAAAGACGATGATCCGGCTCGCCGGCGAAGAGCCGCGGATCGTGGCGATCACCGCCGCGATGCCGGATGGGACGGGGCTCGTGGAATTTTCCCAGAAATGTCCGGCCCAGTTTTACGACGTGGCGATGTGCGAGCAACACGGGGTCGCCTTCGCCGCGGGGTTGGCCCGCGGGGGGATGCGCCCGTTCGCCGCGATCTACTCCACCTTCCTTCAGAGGGGATACGACCAGGTGATCCATGACGTCTGCATCCAGAACCTCCCCGTCGTCTTCGCGATGGACCGGGCGGGTTTGGTCGGCGATGACGGGATCACCCACCACGGGGTCTTCGACATCGTCTATCTTTCGGGGCTGCCGAGGATGGTCCTCATGGCGCCGAAGGACCTGGATGAGCTGGAGGGGATGCTCTCCTTCGCCCTCCGGCATCCTGGGCCGATCGGCCTCCGGTATCCGAGGGGGAGCATGGTCCGGTTTCACCCTGAGATGAATCTGCCGCCCCTGTCCGGCGAGTTCGCCCCCATCGAGCTGGGCAGGTCTGAACGCTTGACGAGCGGCTCGGAGGTGGCGATCCTGGCGCTGGGGAGCATGGTGTACCCGGCGCTCGAGGCCGCCTGCCTGCTGGACCGTCAGGGGATTTCAACCACCGTCGTCAACGCCCGCTTCGCCAAGCCGTTGGATGCGGAGATGATTGCCTCCCTGGCCAGGGAGCACCGGGCGATCCTCACCGTCGAGGAGGGGGCCCTGCGGGGCGGTTTCGGGATGGCGGTCCTCGAGGTGCTCGAGGGGATCCGGACCAACGGCCTGCGCTGCCGCGCCCTGGGGATTCCGGACCGTTTCTTCGAGCACGGAAAACGGGAAATCCTTCTGGAGCAGGCGGGGCTCACCTCCCAATCGATCGCCGAAGGGGCCAGAGAGCTTCTCGAGCGGAGCAGCGTGTATGTCCGTTGACGTTTTTCTCGAAGCGGCCCCGACCTTGTCCCAGGCCCTGGAAAGATCCATTTCCCGAGCGGGCAGCTTTCTCCTCGATCTGCAGGCGGAGGAGGGCTTCTGGGCCGGGGAACTGGAATCGGACACCACCCTCGAGTCCGACTCGATCAAGTTTTGGCACTGGCTGGGCCGGGTGGACCGAGGGAAAGAAGCCCGGCTCGTTGACTGGATCCTGAAATCGGAGCTCCCCCAGGGGGGCTGGCCGATCTATCATCAGGGGCCGCCGGAGCTCAACGCCTCCGTCAAGGCGTACGTCGCCCTCCGGCTTCATGGGATCCCCGTTTCAGACCCGGCCCTGCGGCGGGCCCGTGAGGTGATCCTCCGGTTGGGAGGGCTCGAGCGGGTGAACAGCTTTGAGAAGGTGTACCTGGCCCTGTTCGGCTGTTACCCGTGGGACCAGGTCCCGGCGCTGCCTCCTGAGGTGGCCCTCTTTCCGAGGTGGTTTCCCTTTAACCTCTACGAAATCTCCTACTGGTCCCGGACGATCCTCGTGCCTCTGGCGGTGGTCTACGCCACCCATCCCACGGCCCCCGCGGCGTCTCTCACGCTGGACGAGCTCTGGCGGGACCCTTCCAGGAAACGGTCCTCCATCACGAATTTCCAGAAGGGTGGATTTTTCTGGCGGATCTTTTTCCTTGCCGCCGACCGGTTGCTGAAGCTTCACGAAGTCTCTCCCTGGAAGCCCTGGAGGAAGCAGGCCCTGGCCGCCTGCGACCGGTGGATCACGGACCGGTTGGTGGAGACCGACGGCCTGGGGGCGATCTTTCCGGCGATGCTCAACGCGGTGTTTGCCCTGCGGGGACTGGGCTACCGGGATGGGGACCCTCTTTTTGAGCGGCAGGTCAAAGAGATGTCTCGGCTGGAGCTCGCCGAAGGGGAAGCGCTGAAAGTGCAGCCCTGCTTCTCTCCGGTCTGGGACACGGCTCTTTCGATGTATGTCCTGGGCAAGACCCCCCTTCCCGGGCGGGAGCCGAATCTTGACCGGGCCGCCGCCTGGCTGAAGGGCCAGGAGATCCGGCGCTGGGGAGACTGGTGGGTGAAGAATCCGCAGGGCTCACCCGGCGGCTGGGCCTTTGAGTTCCGGAACCCTTATTACCCGGACGTCGATGACACCGCCCAGGTTCTTCTGGGCTTCCTCGAATCGAAGACCGTTTCCCCCTCCGAGGGGGTTTTCCGACGGGGGCTCGACTGGCTTTTGAGCATGCAGAACAAGGACGGCGGCTTCAGCTCGTTCGACAAGAACAACCACTGCGCTCCGCTGAATCATTTTCCCTTCGCCGACCACAACGCGATGCTGGATCCTTCCGCCCCCGACATCACCGGGCGGATCCTGGAGCTCTTGGCGAAGCTCAAGGTCTCCCGCGAGGAGCCAGCGGTCCAGAAGGCGATTCATTTCCTGAGGGCCTCTCAGGAGATCGACGGCACCTGGTTCGGCCGTTGGGGAGTCCATTACACCTACGGGACATGGCTGGCCCTGCGGGGTTTGAAGGCGATCGGCGAGCCGATGGAGAGCTTGAGCTACCAGCGGGCCGGCCGGTGGCTGGTGAGCCACCAGAACGCGGACGGCGGTTGGGGGGAGAGCTGTCTGTCCTACGACAACCCGGCCGCCAAAGGGCAGGGTCCCTCGACCCCTTCGCAGACGGCGTGGGCCCTCATGGCCCTGATGAGTCTCGGCTGGGTGGCGGATGGGGCTTTCAAGCGGGGGCTCGAGTATCTCGTCCGGACCCAGCGGCCCGATGGCAACTGGGAGGAGCCCTCTTTCACGGGGACCGGTTTCCCGAGGGTTTTTTATCTGAAGTACCATCTGTACCGGACCTATTTTCCCCTGCTGGCCTTGGTCGAAGCGCAGGGTCTCTTTCAATAGGAGAAGATTAGAGAAAATGGCGATTTCATGGAGGCAGGGCCTCGCCGTGACCCGGTACGTCTTCGAGCAAAGGATCAAGGGGGTGGAGAAGTTCCCCCTGGTTCTCATGCTGGAGCCCCTCTTCCGGTGCAACCTCGAATGCGCCGGCTGCGGGAAGATCCAGTATCCGGAGGAGATTTTGAAGAAGCGGCTCTCCCCCGATGAATGCGAGCAGGCCCTCCTCGAATGCGGGGCGCCGGTCGTTTCGATCGCCGGAGGAGAGCCCTTGATCCATCCGGAGATGCCGGAGATCGCCCGGCGGTTCGTTTCCCACAAGCGGTTCGTGTACCTGTGCACCAACGCGATTCTCCTGACGAAGCGGATCAAGGATTACACCCCCTCCCCCTATTTCAGCTTCAGCATCCACCTCGACGGCCTCGAGGAGACCCACGACAAATCGGTCTGCCGGCAGGGGGTCTTCCGGCAGGCGGTGGAGGGGATCCGAGAGGCGAAGAAGAGAGGTTTTCGCGTCTCCACGAACACGACGATCTTTCTCGGGGCGGACCCCCAGGAGTTCCGCCGGATGTTCGATTTCCTGACCGACCTCGGGGTGGACGGGATGATGATCTCGCCGGGCTACCCTTACGAGAAGGCGCCCGACCAGGAGCATTTCCTTCGGAGGGAAGAGACCAAGGCCCTCTTCCGGCAGATCCTCGACAACGCCGACCCCCGGTGGCGGTTCAACCACTCCTCCTTCTTTCTGGAATTCCTCCAGGGGGACCGGGATTACCAGTGCACCGCCTGGGGCAACCCGACCCGCAACGTCTTCGGATGGCAGAAGCCCTGCTACCTGATGAGCGACGGCTACGTCCAGAGCTTCCGGGAGCTGATCGACGAGACCCCATGGGAGCGCTACGGCACCGGCCGGGACCCCCGCTGCGCCGACTGCATGGTCCACTGCGGCTATGAGCCAACCGCCGTCAACGACGCGACCGCCTCCCTGAAGAATATGCTCCATGCCCTAGGACGCCGGTGAGCTCTCCTCCGGCTGAACGCCTCCTCCTGAGCTCTTTGGAGCCGCTGAAAGCGAGCGGCTTCAACTTTTTTACCGGAGTGGCCGATTCCCTCGTCGCCTCCATCATCGAGGCCCTGGAGGAGGATCCGGCCGGCTACATCCCCGCGGTCCGGGAGGACCTGGCCGTGGGGTTGGCCTCGGGGGCTTATCTGGCCGGACGCTGGCCGGCGGTCCTCATGCAGAATTCTGGGCTGGGGTACTGCCTGAACGTCCTCACGTCGCTGAACCTCATCTACAAAATCCCAGTTCTTTTGATCGTCGGCTACCGCGGGTATCGGGGAGAGGACGCTCCGGAGCATCTCGTCATGGGGGCCCACTGCGAGGCCCTCTTGAAAGAGGTGGGGATACCGGTCTTCGTTCCTGAGCCGGGGGAGTGGGAAAGAAAAGTCTCCGAGGCGAACGAGGTGATGAGACTTAAAGAAATTCCAGCGGCGGTCTTCGTCAAGCCCGGCATTCTTGACCAAATCAAGCAGGGGGCGGGGTGACGACCCGCGAAGCGATCGAAGCGATCGCCGGTCAGCTCCAGGGGGAGGTGGCGGTCTGCACGACCGGCTACACCTGCCGGGACATGCAGGCGGCGTCCGACCGGGCCCTGAACTTCTACATGATCGGTTCCATGGGGATCGCCGGGCCGATCGGCCTGGGGATCGCCCTCTCCAGGCCCTCGTCGAAGGTCCTCGTCCTCGATGGAGACGGGGCCCTGCTCATGGGTCTGGGGGTGCTGCCGATGGCGGCCTCCTTGAGGCCGAAGAACTTCATTCATCTCGTGCTGGACAACGAGGCCTTTGTTTCCACGGGGGGGCAGCCGACCTGCTCGGCTCAAATCCCCCTGGATGAGTTGGCCCGGAGCGCCGGCTATTCCCTCGTCCTCCGGGCGCAGACGCGGGAAGAGCTCATGGAGGGATGGTGCCAGATCCTCCGTAGGGACGGTCCGAGCTTCTTGCTCGTGAAATGCCAGCCCGATTCCGGGGAGCCCGCCCAGCGGGTCCAGCGGTCTCCCGAGGAGCTGACGATGAGATTCATGGAGGCGATGAGGCGGTGAAAAGACAAATCCTTTTCTGTCCGGGTCCGGTGAACCTCTCCGCTCACGTGAGAATGTCTCTGGCTGGTCCCGACCTGTGCCACCGGGAGCCGGAGTTCGCCCATCTGCTGCAGACGGTCCGGGCGAAGCTCCTCCATGCCCTCCGGCTGGACGGACGGTACACCGTGGCGGTGATGAGCGGCTCCGGGACCGCGGCCCTCGAGTCGGCGGTGGTGGCGGCGGTGGAGCCGGGGAAGAAACTTCTCGTCATCAACAACGGGGTTTACGGCTCCCGGATCGCGCAGATCGCCCGCATCCATGACATCCCCCTGGTGGAGATCCGCTCCCCCCTGACCGAGCGGCCGGATCTGCCCCGGATCTCCGCGGCCCTGAAGCGGGAAGGATCGATCAACGCCGTGGCGATGGTCCACCACGAGACTTCGACCGGCCTCCTCAATCCGGTGGAGGCGGTAG
>JACPXR010000081.1 GCA_016196465.1 Candidatus Omnitrophota bacterium
AATTTGATCCTCGCTTTCGCGAGGATGACGGTTTTGAAACCGTCGTCTAAAGTATCGCTGAAGGAGAAGAGAGACGTCAAGGGTATTAATCAAAAACTATATTAACATTAACTTATTTTCGCGGCCTTCGCAAGGAGCCGCTTGAGGGTGGGCGAGGGGGTGGCCCCCTTCGAGATCCAAAACTGAGCCCGCTCCCGATTGAGCTTCAAGGTCGGGGGCTCTTTGGAAGGGTCGTAGTAGCCCAGCTCCTCGATCGCCTTGCCGTCTCGGGACTTTCGCTTGTCGATCACGACGATCCGGTTGTGGGGCCGTTTCTTCGTGCCGAGGCGCTTCAGTCGAATCATCACTTCTGCCATGTCAAAAATTCCTCCTTTAATCCGTTTTTTCGCGCCGGATCTCGGCGCCCAGCCGCGTCAATTTATCGTCAATCCGGTCGTATCCGCGGTCCAAATGATAGATCCGGGAGATTTCGCTCGTTCCCCTGGCTGAAAGAGCCGCCAGGACCAGGGCCGCCGAGGCCCTCAAGTCCGAGGCCATCACCGGGGCGCCGCTCAAGCGCCGGATCCCCAAAACGATGGCCGAGGAGCCCTCGAGCTTGATCTGCGCCCCCATCCGGCCCAGCTCCGCCACGTGCATGAACCGATCCGGGTAGATCTTTTCGGTGATCACGCTGATCCCGGGCGCCTGACACATGAGCGACATCATCTGCGCCTGCATGTCGGTCGGGAAACCCGGATACGGAAGGGTCGTCACGTCCACCGGCTTCAGCCGGGAGCGGGGCCGGACGAGGATCGACCCGTCCCTCGCCGAAACCTCCACCCCCGCTTCCTTCAGCTTGTCGATCACCGCCCCCAGGTGCTCGGCGCGGGCCCCCTCGACGGTGAGGGGGGACCCCGTCATCGCCGAAGCGATGAGGAAGGTCCCCGCCTCGATCCGGTCGGAGATCACCCGGTGGGTGAAGCCGTTCAAGCGGCGGACCCCCTCCACGGTGATCACCGGCGTCCCGTGGCCTTGAATCTTCGCCCCCATCTTGATGAGGACGTTGGCCAAGTCCACGAGCTCCGGCTCGCAGGCGGCGTTCTCGATCATCGTCCGGCCGCGGGCGAGAGTGGCGCACATCATGACATTGGCTGTCCCGAGGACCGAAGAGCCGAACGCCCCGCCCAGATAAATCGTCCCTCCCCGAAGCTCCTTGGTCTTGGAAAGGACGTATCCTCCCTCCACCTTCAGGGAAGCCCCCAGGGCCTTTAATCCTTTCAGGTGGAGATCCACCGGACGGGGGCCGATGATGCAGCCGCCGGGGAGCGAGACCTTCGCCTCGCGCTGTTTGGCCAGGAGAGGCCCCAGCACGCAGAAAGAGGCCCGCATCGTGGCGACGAGGCGATACGGGGCTTCGGTTCCCTGATACCCATTGGGGTCCAGGGTGATCCGGTCCCTCTCCTGCACCACCTTGACCCCCAGATGGCGCAGAATCCGGACCATGGTGGTCACATCTCTCAGGGGAGGAACGCCGTCCAGGACGCACAGCTCATCGGTGAGAAGCCCGGCCGCCAGGATCGGGAGGGAGGCGTTCTTCGAACCGCTCACCTTGACGGCCCCTCGGAGGGCCTTTCCCCCCTGAATGACCAGCTTCTCCATCAAGGCCGGTCCCCTTTTCGCCGCAGGAGGGCAAAGTGGTTTCGCTTCCTCTGGCGAAAGCCACGCCGCAGGACCATGACGCGGTCCGTTCCGCTCAGATCCGGAGCAACCCTCTCCACCTGAAATCCCTCGAGGCCCGCCCGGGCCCCGATCGGCCCGGCCTGATCCTGTCCGATCTCCAGGAGGACCCTTCCCTCCGGCTTCAGGAGGGAAGCGGCCTGCCCCAGGAGGGTGTAAATCAAGGAAAGGCCGCCTTCCCCTCCATCCTGGGCCAGCCACGGCTCCCAGTGGAGTTCCCTGGGCCAACGGGAGGCCTCCGCCGGATCCAAATACGGAAGATTGGCGGCGATGAGGTCCACCCTCTTCTCAGGGAGGGGTCCAAGGAGGTCCCCTTGAATGAGAGAAACCCCGCACCGGTGTCTGGCCGCGTTCGCTCGGGCGAAGGAGAGGGCCGGTGAAGATTTCTCAATCCCCAACACGCGGGCCCCGGGGCATTCGAGGGCGAGCGTCACGGCGATCGCCCCGGAGCCGGTCCCCACATCCACCGCCACCGGATGAGGGATCTCTCTCATGAGCTCGAGGGCCGCCTCCGCCAGGGCCTCCGTCTCCGGCCGTGGAATGAAGACCCCCGGCCCGACCAAGAAATCCCTTCCATAAAAGCCGGCGCTCCCCAGGAGATACTGCAGGGGGATCCCCCCCGCCCGGGCCGCCACGTCGGCCCGAAAGGAAAAGATCTTTTCCTCCTCCGGGAGAGGGGCCTTAAGATACAGCTCGACCGGCCGGCATCCCAAGCGGCGGCTCAAAAGCTGCTCAGCCGTCCAGCGGGAGTTGTGAACGCCGGCCCCGCTCAAAATCTTCTCCGCCGACTCAATGAGATGAAAGGTCACTTGCTTGCCCCCAGGCGGGCCTGCCGCTCGGCCTCCATGAGAGGCCGAATCAGCTCATCCAGTTCGCCGTTTAAGATCTCCTCCAGCCGGTGAGAGGTCAGGTTGATCCGGTGGTCGGTCACCCTCCGGTCCGGAAAATTGTACGTCCGGATCTTCTCGGAGCGGTCCCCCGTGCCGATCTGCGCCCGGCGCTCGGAGGTGCGCAGGGCGGAGAGTTCCTGGGATTTCAGCTCCAAGAGTCGAGCCCGGAGGACCTTCATCCCCTTGGCCTTGTTTTTCAGCTGGGAGCGTTCATCCTGACAGCTCACCACCATCCCCGTCGGAAGATGGGTGATCCGCACCGCCGAATCGGAGGTGTTGACGCTCTGCCCCCCCGGACCCGAAGAGCGGAAGACATCGATCCTCAACTCCTTGGGATCGATCTCGACCTCCACCTCCTCGGCCTGGGGAAGGATCGCCACCGTTACCGTCGAGGTATGGATCCGGCCTGAGGCCTCCGTTTCTGGGACCCGCTGGACCCGGTGGACCCCCCGCTCAAATTTCAGGCGCTTGTAAACACTCTTCCCCTCAACGGCGAAGATCACCTCTTTGAACCCCCCCACTTCGGTGGAGCTCATGCTCATAGGCTCGATCTTCCAGGGCTGCTGGGCGGCATACCGGCTGTACATCCGGAAAAGATCCGCCGCGAAGAGGGAGGCCTCCGCCCCTCCGGTGCCGGAGCGGATCTCCACGATGACCGACTTCTCCCCTTCCGGGTCCTCCTCGAGGATCAGCCCCTCGAGCTGCCGCTCCAGGGCGCCGGCCTTTGCCTTGAGCTCCTGAAGCTCCGTCGCGACCAGAGACGTCATCTCCGGGTGGGTGTCCCCGCCGGAAAGAAGCTCTTCGGTGCCTCGAATCTGCGACTGGACCCTCTCCAGTTCCCGGCCCGCCTCCACGAGGGGCTTCAGGGCCGACAGCTCCCTGGCATAAACCTTGACCTGCTTGCCGTCGGCCAGCACGGAGGGGTCGCTTAAAAGACGCTCCAGTTCCTCAAAGCGCTTCAAGGCGCTTTGAATCGCCTCCCGCATCGAGCCTCAGGAAGCTTTCTTCTTGGAGAACTTCTTCTGGAAGCGCTCCACGCGGCCGGCGGTATCGAGGAACCTCTGCTTGCCGCTGAAGAAGGGGTGGCATTTGGAACAAACCTCGATCCGCATGTTCCCCTTGGTGGAGCGGGTCTGAAACGTCTCGCCGCAGGCGCAGGAAACGGTCGCCAGCTTGTACTCGGGGTGAATTTCCTTTTTCATCTTTTTATCCTTGGTTCATGCTGCCGAGGAAATCGGCGTTGGTCTTGGCCTTGGAGAGCCGGTCGATGAGGAGCTCCATCGCCTCATCGGCGTTGAGTTCCTTGAGGACCTTCCGGAGGATCCAGATCCTTTTGAGCTCCTCAGGCGGCAGGAGCAACTCCTCCTTCCGGGTGTTGCACCGCTGGATGTCCAGGGCAGGATAAACCCGCTTCTGGAAGAGGTTCCTGTCCAGGGTGATCTCCATGTTGCCGGTCCCCTTGAACTCCTCAAAGATCACCTCATCCATGCGTGAGCCGGTGTCGATCAGGGCCGTCGCGATGATGGTGAGAGACCCCCCTTCCTCCACGTTCCGGGCCGCCCCGAAGAAACGCTTGGGCTTGTGGAGGGCGGTGGCGTCCACGCCGCCGCTTAAAATCCTTCCGCTGTGCGGGGCGACGGTGTTGTAGGCCCGGGCCAGGCGGGTGATCGAATCGAGCAGGATCACCACGTCCTTCTTGTGCTCGACGAGCCGTTTCGCCTTCTCCAGCGCGATCTCCGCCACCTGGATGTGCCGCTCCGCGGGCTCGTCAAAGGTGGAGGAAACCACCTCCCCTTTCACCGAGCGCTGCATGTCGGTCACCTCTTCCGGACGCTCATCGATCAACAGAACGATGATCATCACCTCCGGGTAGTTCTTCATGACGGCGTTGGCGATTTTCTGAAGAAGGATCGTCTTGCCGCTGTAGGGCGGAGCCACGATCAAGCCCCTCTGCCCCTTGCCGATCGGGGCCAGGAGGTCCAGAACCCGGGTGGAGATCTCCTGCGGATCCGACTCCAGCTTGTACCGCTCGTGGGCGTAGAGAGGAGTCAGGTTGTCGAAGAGCACCTTCTCCTTGGCCTCGTCCGGATTCTCAAAGTTGACCGCTTCCACCTTGAGGAGGGCGAAATACCGCTCCCCTTCCTTGGGCGGGCGGATGTGGCCGCTCACCGTGTCGCCGGTCCTCAAGTCAAACCGGCGGATCTGGGAGGGGGAGACGTAGATGTCGTCGGGGCTGGGGAGGTAGTTGTAGTTGGGGCTCCTTAAGAAACCGAAACCGTCCGGCAGGATCTCCAGCGTCCCCTCTCCGAACATGTTCCCTTCCCGCTCGGCCTGGCCCTGGAGAATCTTAAAGATCAAGTCCTGCTTCTTCAAGCCCGAGATCCCGTTGACGCCAAGCTCCTTGGCCAACTTGTTGAGCTCGGAGATCGTCATGAGCTTGAGCTTGGCGATGTCCAGGCTTTTGCCCGGGGTCGTGCTGACCTGCGTTTCCGATTTTTCTTCAGCCATTGTCTTTCCTTTCACTCTTCATCTGTTTCCATATCCTGAGGACCTGGCGGCGCGTATCCGCCCGGTCCCCTTTGTTTTTGACCACGAAATCCGCCAACTGCTCCTTCTTCCGAAGGGGCATCTGAAACCCCTGACGCTTCTTCAGTTCTCCCGCGCCCCAGCCGCGGTCCGCCGCCAGCCGCCGGGCCACCAGGGCGCTGGGGGCCGAAACCACGACGAGGGCATCCGCCCGGTAGGCAGACCCCGCCTCCAGGAGAAGGGGAACATCCAGCACGACGGCACCCCGGGGATTCTTCAGGGCGATCCGGCGAATCTCCCGGAGGATCCTCCGGCGCACGGCCGGGTGAATGATCCGGGTCAACCGCTTTAAACCCCCCGGATCGCCGAAGGCGATCTCTCCCAGCCGCCGGCGGTCAATCCGACGGCGGGAATCGAGGATCCCCTCCCCGAAGCTTTTTCGAATCGCCCGCCAGACCGGAGTCCCCGGCCGCATCAGTTCATGGGTGATCCGGTCGGCGTCGATCACGGCGCAGCCCAATTCTCCAAAGAGCCGCGCCACCGTCGACTTGCCTGTCCCGACGCCGCCGGTGAGGCCGATCACCCTCATGAAAAAATCAGTTTCCGGTAAAGCTGGAGGTACTCTCCGGCGGAGCGCTTCCAGGAAAAATCGGCGGTCATTCCCCGGCGCTGAATCTCCTCCCAGCGGGGCTTCTCCCGATAAACCGAGAGGGCCCGCTTCAGGGCCTCCACCAGAGCGCCCGACTGGTACGGCCCGAAACAAAAACCGTTCCCGCCCGGTCCGCTCTCCCGGACCGTGTCGTTCAAGCCGCCGGTCGCCCGGACGATCGGGACGGTCCCGTAGCGCATACTGATCATCTGCCCCAGGCCGCACGGTTCATACCGGGAGGGCATGAGGAAGGCGTCCGCCCCGGCGTAAATCCTCCGGGCCAGATTCAAGTCGAAGGCGAGCCGGAGGCGGACAGAGAGGGAAGGGGCCGCCGCCCTCCGCAGCGCTTCCTGGATCGGCTTGTCTCCGGATCCGAGGATCACCAGCTGGATCCCGAGGGCCTCCAGCCGGGGGAGGGCCTGGATCACAAGCTCCATCCCCTTCTGGGAAGCCAGGCGGCTCACCATCCCGATCAAGAAGCGGGAGGAATCGACGGGGAAACCGACCTCCTTCTGGAGAGCGGCCTTCACCTTTGACTTCTTCGAGAGGCGCCGGGGGTCGAACCGGGCGGGCAGCGACCTGTCCTTGGAGGGGTCCCAGGACTCCACATCGATTCCGTTTAAGATGCCGGTCAGTTCACTGGAGCGGACCCGGAGGATCCCATCGAGTCCCTCCCCGAAGTCCGGGTTCTGGATCTCCCGGGCATAGGTGGGGCTCACCGTCGTCAGGGCCCTGCCGAAGGCGATCCCCCCTTTAAGGAGATTCACCTTCCCGTAAAACTCAAGGCCCTCGATCGAGAAAAGCCCCCAGGGAAGGCCCAGCTTCGGATACTCCTCTTTTGGAAAAATTCCCTGATAGGCGAGGTTGTGGATGGTGAGCACCGTCTTTGTCTTTGAAAAGAAGGGGTCGCGCCGCGGCCCCTTCTCCAGGTAGACAATGCTCAAGGCCCCCTGCCAGTCGTGCGCGTGCAAAAGATCCGGGCGGATTCCCTCTTTCTTCATCCGGGAGAGGCTCTCCCGGCAGAAAAAGCTGAAGCGGTCCAGGTTGTCCGGATAATCGCCGTCCGCGCCGCCATAGAGGTGGGGTCTTGCCGCGAAATACTGGGGGTGGTCAATGAAATGAACGGTGAACCCGGGGCTCATCCGAACCGAGGGACGTTTCTTCTCCCCGACGCAGGCGTATCGGGGCGTGAAGAGATGCGTCTGGACCCCCTGGGCGGCCAGGGCCTTGGGCAAAGCCCCCGCCACATCGGCCAAGCCCCCGGTCTTGGAAAAGGGCTCCACCTCCGAAACCACCATCGCCACGGTGGGGCCTTTAGCCATGGCTGGCCTCCAGCCAGTTGGACCCGGCCGTCAGTTTCACCTCGATCGGAACCCGGAAGGAGAGCTTCTCTCCCCGGAAGGACGGAGATTCCATCGCCTGCCGGACGAACGCGGAGATCTCCTCCAACTCCCCCCTGGGGACTTCAAAGATCAGCTCGTCGTGCACCTGAAGGAGCATCCGGGACTCGAGCCCTTCCTCTGTGATCTTCCGGTCGATCGAGACCATGGCGAGCTTGATGAGATCCGCCGCGGAACCCTGGATCGGAGCGTTGAGGGCGGTCCGTTCGGCGAACTGGCGGACCGCCAGATCCTTGGAATGAAGCTCCGGGATGTACCGGCGCCGCTGAAGAAGGGTGGTGCAGTAACCCTTCTCGCGGGCCTGTTCGAGAACCCTGTCGAGATACCGCTTCACGCCGGGATACCGGCTGAAGTACCGTTCGATGAACTCCTGGGCCTCCGGCGGGTCAACCCCCAGTTCCTTGGCCAGTCCGAAGGGGGTCATCCCGTAAACGATCCCGAAATTGATCGCCTTGGCGGCCGAGCGCTGGGCGCCGTCGACCTTCTCCTCCGGAAGATGGAAGACCTCCGCCGCCGTGACCCGGTGGATGTCCTGAGCCGCCTGAAAGGCGGCGGTGAGCGCCTCGTCCTCCGAAAGATGGGCGAGGATCCTCAGCTCAATCTGGGAATAGTCGGCGGCGAGAAAGGCCTTCCCCGGATCGGAGGGGACGAACGCCTTCCGGATCTGCCGGCCCAAGGGCGTCCGGATGGGGATGTTCTGCAGGTTCGGGTCTGAGGAAGAGAGCCGCCCCGTGGCGGTCACCGTCTGGTTGAAGGAGGTGTGGATCCGGCCGGTGGTGGGGTCGATCAGCTTGGGCAGCGCCTCCACGTAGGTGGAGCGGAGTTTGTACATCTCCCGGTACTCCAGGATCATCCCGGGAAGGGGATGCCGTTTGCTCAAGCGGCGCAGGACCTCTTCATCCGTGGAGGCGCCGGTCTTGGTGCGCTTCACCACGGGAAGCTTCAACTTCTCAAAAAGGATGGGGCCAAGCTGCCTTGGAGAGTTGATGTTGAACTCCTCTCCGGCAAGGCGATGAATCTCGCGGGTGAGGCGCAGAAGTTCTCCCTTCATCAGGTTCGAGAGGGCCTCCAGCTCCCCCGGATCCACCCGGATCCCGGCGAACTCCATCTTGGCGAGGACCTCCGAGAGAGGGATCTCCACTTCCTCAAGAAGAGGAAGAAGCTCCCGCTTCCGGACCTCAGCCTCCAAAAGGGGCGCGAGACGAAACGCCGCCTGCGCTTCAAGCCCAAGGGAATGGAGGGGGTCCCTGCCGCTGACGGACTCCCCCAGAAACTCCTCGCTCAAATCCTCCACCCCGTGGGAGGCCCGGCCCGGATTGAGAAGGTAGGAGGCCAGAGACGGATCCGTCCGGGGGCCCTGAAGCTCGGTTCCAGCTCGGCGCAGGAGAAGCAGCGTCTCTTTGAGCCCGGGGCAGATCTTCTTCACCCGGGGATTCGTCCAAAAGGGAGCGAGCATGGAAAGGGCTTCTTCCCCCTCGAG
>JACPXR010000082.1 GCA_016196465.1 Candidatus Omnitrophota bacterium
TCCGTCGTCGGCGGGACAAACACCTTCACCATCACCGCCACGAGGAAAACGGGCACGGCCGCGGGGAAGAATCCGTCGGGTGCCAGGGCCTACACCGTGACGCTCAATCAAAGCGGTGTTCTGAACGTCAGCGGGTTCTAACATGCCCTCTCGGCGGGGCTTCACCCTTTTGGAGCTTCTGGTCGTCGTGATCGTGATCGGCGTCCTGGCCAGCGTGGCGCTGCCCAATTACAACCGGATGATCGAGAAAACCAGGGTCCGGGACGCGCAGGGGACCCTCAACATGATCTTCCAGGCCGAGCGGGTCTACCGGCTCGACAACGCCTCCTACGGAACGCTGGCTCAGCTCATCGCGGGCAATTACCTTCCCGACCCGAACGTCAGCGCCGACTGGACCTACGCTACCTCCTCCGCGACGGCGACGGCCTTCCAGGCAGACGCCACCCGCAGCAATGCCACCGCCAACACCATCTCCCTCAACGAGAACTTCACGGGGAGACCGATTGCCGGGGCTCCCTACAACGGCAAGGCGTACATCGGAAACCATCCCCAGAGAGATTAGCCGCCCCCAGCGTGACCATCGACGAACTTCTGAGGACATCCAGCCAGCGCAAGGCCTCAGACCTCCACCTCACCGTGGGGCTTCCTCCGCAGCTGAGAATCGATGGGGCGCTCACCCCCCTTTCCATGGAGCCCCTCTCCGAGGATCAGATTCGGGCGCTGGCCTACCAGATGCTCGATCCGAAGCGGATCGCCCTCTTCGAAGAAAAGATGGAGCTGGACACCTCCTACTCCATCAAGGGATTCTCCCGCTTCCGGGTGAACCTGTTCCGCCAGCGGGGATCGACCGCCGCCGCGATTCGCGTGATCCCTTTCGAGATCCCCACCCTGGAACAGCTGGGCCTGCCCAAAACCCTTGAGGAATTCTCTGCCCGGCCCAACGGCCTCTTCATCGTCAGCGGACCCACCGGATCAGGCAAATCGACCACCCTGGCCGCCATGATCTCCCGAATCAACGAGAGCCGGAACTGCCACATCATCTGCATCGAAGACCCGATCGAATACCTTCACCGCCACAAGAAAGCGACGATCAACCAGAGGGAGATGGGGGTCGACACCACTTCCTTTCAGGAGGCCCTCCGGCACGCCGTCCGACAGGATCCCAACGTCATCATGGTGGGTGAGATGCGGGACCTGGAGACGATGTCCGCCGTCCTGACCCTGGCGGAGACCGGGCATCTGGTCTTGGCCACCCTTCACACCTCGGATGTCGTTCACGCGGTCCACCGGATCATTGACGTCTTCCCTCCCTACCAGCAGATGCAAATCCGGGTGCAGCTCTCTTTGGTGTTGATCGGGGTGGTGGTCCAGCAGCTCATCCCCAAGGCCTCAGGGCAGGGAAGGGTGGCCGCCTGCGAGGTGATGGCGGTTCCCCCCGCCGTGGGAAACCTCATCCGCGAGAACCAGCTCCATCAGCTCCGCTCGACGCTCCAGACAGGCCGGAAGTACGGCATGTGCACGATGAACCAGGCGCTGGCCGATTTGTATTCCAAGGGCCTCGTCTCCTGGGAGGAAATCGCCAGGCGCAGCACCGACCTGGAGGAGCTTGCCCATCTGGTGGGGACCGCCCCCAAACGCTGAATTTCCCCTCTCTTGTGGGGCTGTAGCTCAGTGGGAGAGCGCTTGAATCGCACTCAAGAGGCCGAGGGTTCAAATCCCTCCAGCTCCACCAGCCCCTTCCGGTACATCCTCCCTCTGCTTTTCATGGCGGCGTTGATTCTGTGGCTCTATGCGCCCTCCCTGGGTTTCCAATTTGTCTGGGATGATGAGGCGGTGTTGGTGAACAATCCGGACGTCCGCCAACCAGGCCTTGAGGGGATTTGGAACCTCTTGCGCCATTCCCTTTATCAAGGAAGGAACTTCTTCTCGTATTACCGACCTTTTTACAGTCTCACCTTCTGGTTGGACTACCGGCTCTGGGGACTGAATCCCTTTGGCTACCACCTGGAGAATGTTCTTCTCCATATTCTCAACGCCTTCCTCCTGTTCTTCCTCATTCACCGCTTCACCGGAAGTGCGCGCGGCGCGCTTTTGGGAGGAACCCTGTACAGTCTGCATCCACTCCATGCCGCCTCCGTCGCGTACATTGCCGGGCGGGCTGATCTTCTCGCTGTGCTGGGGCTGTTGTCCATGGTCCTGAGCTTTCAAAGAAAGAGGGATCTCGTGGCCCTGGCATCCTATGTCTTGGCGCTCGGGTCGAAGGAGACCGCCCTCATCGGGCCGATCCTTCTGACAATCTCCCGGCCACGCGAAGAAACTCCGCGCTTCCCATGGAAAAGGGGGTGTCCTTTCCTCGGAATCACCGCCTTCTATCTTCTCCTGCGGCTTGCGCTTCTGCGAGGGAGCCTCCCGGCAGATTCCTCGTTTGTGCCAGCCTCGTCCATCCGTTTGGGGCTGCCCTGGATCTTGTTGACCGACTTGCGGATTCTCTTCTTTCCAACGGCAACCCGCCTGTGGTATGTGTTGCCCGCCTCCGCGACGCAGACGAATCTCTGGTGGCTCCTGGCGGCGTCTTCCTGCGCCGCCGCATTCGCCTTCTGGATCTCCCTCTGGAACCGATTCCCACCCGCCCGCCCGGCCCTCGCCTGGTTTGCCGTGACCCTGTTGGGCTCGGTGCCTCTTTGGTTCCCCACAAGGACGCCGGTCTCTGAACATTGGCTGATCTTGCCTCTCATGGGCCTGTCTCTGCTGGCGGCACTGCTCGTCGTCCCCTCCCGGAAAGAAAGCCCGAGAAAATGGCTGGCCGTCTGGTGCCTTCTATTTGCCCTGGCCGCGGCATGGACAAGGACAGTTCATCGGTCCTTGAGCATGTGGGAAGACAGCTCGGCCCTGTTCGCCCGCCTCGTTGAGGTCGTGCCCAGGTCTCCCTCTTTGTATGCGAACCTCGCAGAGTCCATCCGAAGAAGCGGCCGCATCGACTTGGCGCTTGAGGCGGCGGCCCTCGCTGCCGCCTCGAACCCAGAAGAAGAGGTTGCGTGGATCGTGTTGGCAGTGGGTTCCTACGAACAAGGCCATTACGCCCAAAGCGAGTGGGCTGCCTCGCAGGCAATCCGCATTCAGAAAAGAATGCAATCACAAGGATATTGGATACGCGGCCTGGCCCAAAGCGCCTCGATGAGGCCGGATGAAGCGGAGGATTCTCTTAAAAAAGCGGTTGAGGCAGGGCCTCAGGAATCTGAGCATTGGAGCACCCTGGCCTCCTTCTACGCAGCGCAAGGCCGCTGGGAGGAATCGCTCCAGGCTGGGCAACGAGCCCTTCGGCTGAGACCAGAGCTTCCAAGACTGCATGAAGCCGTTGCTCAAGCTTACCAAGCCCTCGGGAGAACGGAAGAGGCGCGCCAAGCCACGGCTTTCGCCCGGCGGCTTAAGGCACGCCTCCAACCTTGACAAGGCCGGCCATTCCGGAAAGGACTTCGCTCGCTGCGCAACAGCAGGTGGGAGCAGTTTCACCTGCTCCTGACCGCCGCGTCGCTCCGGGAAGCGATCAAGCAGACCGCCTCCCCCATGGGCCGGTAACTCAGCTTCGCCCGGCGCAGGCCGGGGAGCCCCTCGTCCCCCATCCCGTTGATGAGGGGGTGGGAAACAAGCTGGCTGGAGATCTCTCGGAAGAGAAACTGTGAAAGACCCGGAATCCGCCGGTCGGTGATTTCCAAGAAAACGCAGAAGGTCCCGCCCGAAACAGCCCCCCCGAAGGTGTAGCCGCCGATCTTCCCTTCCACCTCGGCGACCCAGCCGGAGAGGTGAAGAGGTCCGGCGCTCATCATCAAGCGCCGGTGGAAGAAAAGCCCGTCCCGGATGAGACGTTTGGAGAACGATTCGCCGAATGACCGCTGGCGCTCGATCGCCCACCGGGTGTACAGTTGAAGGCAGGGGACGAGGTCTTTCTCCTGAAAAGAGCGGAGAACGACCTGGAAGTTTCTTGTCAGCCGGTTGAGGGCCCAGCGCTGGGAACGGTAGGGGTCCCCGCGCAAAGCGGCCAGATCCTCCCTCCGGTAAAGGTACTCCGGCTCGGCCGGGGCCATCCGGAACCCCATGGAAACAAACCGTCCTCCATCCGCCCCTTCAATCCCTTCGATCCTGGAGACAGACCCTCCCTGATTCGCCGAGGCCATGATCTGCCAGGCCTGCCTGACCGCAGAGGGATTGAAAGCTTCTCCCAGCGGCGGCAAAGGCATGAAAAGTCCTCCCCCCTGCTCAGCAAAGAGGCAAAAGTTCCCATCGAGCCTGGCCCACCAGAGACGGATCAGATCTTTCCAGCCGAGAAGCCCCGCCGCGGTGTAAGCCGACCCTTGATGGGGCCTCAGATGGAGAGATTCCTCCAGCATGGGAATCTCTTCCAAAGTCAAAGGGCGCAGGGCAGGGTGAGGGACTCTGGGTTCCCCCTGGAGTTTCGCGCTGAGGGAGGGCAGGGGGGCGACAGAAATAAATTCAGGCCAAGCAGGTCCGACGATTCCGGGGTTCGTCTTCCAGTAGGCCAGCGCCGTCTCCGTCTCCAGGTACCGGCCCAGATGAGCCGCATATTCCAGAACCTCTGGATCGGCGCCGTGCTCTTGAAGGTAGGGGCACTTGGTGTCCATGGAAAGGACCGCTCTCGTCCCCGCTCTATCCTCTGTCAGGACAAAAGGATAGAGCCGGCAGTCCAGGGGACGGACCGGATAGATGGAGCAGGTGCTGGTTTCACTCTCAAAAGCGGGACATTGGCAGCCGCTTTCAGAGCGCGCAAGCCGCGGAACCAGGGAGGGAGAGCCCGGAAGCGCCTCAAACCAGAGCTCCTTTCCGGAAGAGCTCTGCGCCCACTCGGCCTCCGCGGGAGAGAAGACCGGCACCTGCACTCCCACGGTGTCCGGAAAACGACAACAAATTTTGCACCTCAGGCACCAGCTCTCTGGAACAATCTGGGGAACGCCTTGAACAAAGGCCTTCATGGCATCCGGGGAAAGGGGTTTCTCCACCGCTTTACAGGATTTTGGTTCCATGTTATAGTTTAGCACATGAGCGTGCCTCGGAGTCTCAGGGCCCGCCGGCGCCGCAAGCGGATGTCCGGTAAGGCCCACCGCGCCAGAAAGGGAAAGAGGTAATGCCCTTCCGCGGTCCCGAACGGAGGCTTCGCGCCCGCTTCAGGGTGCGTCTGCCCTTTGTCCTGCGCAGCGACGGACAGCAGATCCGGGGCGCGACCAGAAACGTCAGCCTCCTTGGAATCTCCGCCTACGGGGAAGGCCCCTTAAATCAGGTTCAAGCGGTTCAGTGCGTGCTGGAGCTTCCCGCGGGAAACAACCCCGTCGTGGCCAACGGAACGGTGATCCGATGCCGTCCCCTACAGGAAGCCCATCCCGATGGTTCCTACGAGCTTGGGGTCTTCTTCAAGGAATTCCAGCAGCAAGGTGAAACCGCCCTTTCAAAATTCCTGGACCGGGTCTCCCTCGACGAACGGGAGGCGATCCAGGAAGGGTACCGAGCCCTGAAACAGCGGCTGGCCGACCGCAAGCGCCGGAAGCGCCTCAAAGAGCGCCGCAAGCAGCTCCGGAGGCAGCGGCGGCTTCGCAAGCGCCGTATTCTCCGGCGCAAGCAGCTTGCCAAGAAACGTCAGCGCAAAACCTCTTAAAGTCCAGCGATTGCCGACCTCTAAGCGTTATACCCTTACCCCCGCTCCCTCAAGCCGCGCCAAGATCGCTTATGAGAAAGAGCTCAATCCCGAGCAACTCCGGGTGGTGACCGCGCCCCCCGGGCCCACCCTTGTTTTGGCGGGCCCGGGCAGCGGAAAAACACGGACCCTCACCTACCGGGTGGCCCACCTCATCGATCATGGGGTCCCCCCGGAGCGGATTCTCCTTGCGACCTTCACGGTGAAGGCGGCGCGGGAAATGCTTGACCGGCTCGAGCGGATCCTCAAGACCCGCCCCGAAGGGCTTTGGGGAGGCACCTTCCACCACATCGGGAACCTTCTGCTGCGGCGCCATGCTCCGGATTTCGGAAGAACGGAGGGCTTCGGGATCCTCGATGAGGAAGACGCCAAGGACCTCATCGCCTCTGTCTTAAGCGACCTGAAAGTGCGCGCCACGGAATCCCGGCTCCCCCAGGCGGGGGTCCTGGAAAAAGTTCTGTCCCTCCGCGCCAACACGCGCTGTTCGCTGGAGGAGACCCTCTTGGAACATTACCCCCAGTTCCTGGAGTGCCTGCCCCTGATCGAACGGCTGGACCGCCTTTACGCTCAGCGCAAGCGCAAGGCGAACCTCATGGATTACGACGACCTCCTCACCGAGTGGCTGAACCTCCTTGAAAACCACCCCGGAATCCGTCAGAAATACGGGGAGCAGTTCGAGTACCTCCTCGTGGACGAATACCAGGACACCAACCGCCTTCAGTTTGAGCTGATCCGGTCGATGGCCGGCCCCCGCCGGAACGTCCTGGCCGTCGGAGACGACGCCCAATCGATCTACGCCTTCCGGGGGGCGGAGGTGAAAAACCTTCTTGAGTTTCCGGATGTCTTCCAAGGAACGACGATCTACCGCCTGGAGACCAATTACCGCTCCACCCCGGAAATCCTCCGGCTGGCCAACGCCTCCATTCGCTTCAACACCCGCCAGTTCCCCAAGGAGTTGAGGAGCGTCAAGGACCCCGGCCCCCTGCCGGCCGTGGTGCCACTGGCCGACATCAGACAGCAGGCCGCTTTCATCGCCCAGCGGGCCCTCGAGCTCCGGGAGGAGGGGACCCCGCTGGAGGAGATGGCTGTCCTCTTCCGGGCCCGCTACCAGGCGGCTGAGTTGGAGCTGGAGCTGGCCAGGAGAAACATCCCCTACATCGTCCGGGGGGGCGTCCGCTTTTTTGAGCAAGCCCACATTAAGGATGTCTTGGCTTACGTCCGGATCCTGGTCAACCCACGGGATGAGATCAGTTGGGAACGGATCCTCCGCCTCCAGGAGGGAATCGGGCCCGCCACCTCCCGGCGGATCTGGGAGTCTCTCGCCCGAGCTCCCCATCCTCTCCAGGCCGCCCTCCAGGGGCTCCCTGGCGAATCGCTTCCTCCCCGCGCCCAGGCAAGCTGGAAGCGGCTTGTGAAAACCCTCGGAGCGCTCACCAAGGAGCCGGCCTCCGGAGGGCCCGCGCAGATGATCCTGACGGTGCTCCGTTTGGGGTACGAAAGCCATCTGGAGAACCATTTCGACAACTCCAAGGACCGGCGGGACGATCTGGAACAACTGGTTCAGCTGGCCGCGGGATACGATTCCCCGCAGCGGCTCATCGAAGACCTCACCCTCAGGGAGCCGTTCAAGGGAGAAACGATCCAGGGTTGGGAGGAGCCGGATGAATTCCTCGTCCTCTCCACGATCCACCAGGCGAAGGGACTGGAATGGAGCGCCGTCTTCTTGATTGGGTTAAGCGAAGGGCAGTTCCCCCATCCGAAATCAATCGAAGACCCTTCAGCCCTAGAGGAGGAGCGGCGGTTGTTCTACGTGGCGGTGACGAGGACGAAGAGGGACCTGTACCTGACCTATCCGGTCACCCGCACCAGCACCCAGCGGGGAGAAATCCTGATGAGGCCCTCCGAATTCCTTCAAGAACTTCCGGAAGAGCTCTGCGAGCTCTGGCGGGTGGGGCAGGGGTCCTGGGGCGCGGGGGAAGAACTGCCTCTCTAATCAGAACCGTGGCCTCGGCCCTTCTTTTTCCCTTCCTGTAATGCCTCCAACCTCTCCTCGGCGTGCTCGAGGCGGTTCCGCAGCGCTTCGGCCCCCCGCTCGTTGCCCTGGGCATGGAGCTCTTGGAGCCTCCCTTGAAGTCTCGCCACGGTGTCGGAAATCTTTCCGATCCGGGCGGAAATCCCCCGAGGGATCCGAACCACCTGATCATCTCCGCCCACCGAAACTTCAACGGCCGCGCTGCTCCAGAGATGCCTGTACTCTTCCAGGCCGCCGTCGTCCGCCTCAATGATCAGACGGGCCCCCGCATTGGCCGGGTCGAGGAGCCAGGAGAGGGGCTGCCCGGCCGCTTCCGGGGCGATCTCATAAGAAGCCGACGGGATGGGGCGGCCACTCGCATCGAAACCGGTCGGAGGGGTCTTGTCCCGGGGACAGGTGATCACAGAGAGGTCCCGCTGGTAAAGCTCTGAGGGGAGAAAGTCATTCAGCTGCGCGAACGCGACCGACCCCTCCCGGAATTCCCGCCATTTCTGCTGAAGATGCGCCCAGACCGTGTAGGGCCTTTTCCCCTCCGTTTGGAGGGCAGTGGCCCGCTCAAAATGCTCGCGGGGAATCTCGCTCAAGGAGCCGGCCACCGTCCCCGTGTCCGTCGTATGGATCTTCAAAAGGACAGCAATTCTTTTTTCGTTGGCCCCTTCAATCAGCATCACCGTCCGGTCCTTGTACTCCTCGTATCCCAACACGGCAACGGAGGCAATGACGGCGATCACCACCACGGAGATCAAAAGTTCCAACACGGTAAAAGCGGCCTTTGGCACTCTCATTTTTAACAAATGACCCCCTCTCCATACAACACTACCTTTTTCCCCTCACCCTTGTCAAGGAGGGGCCGTTTGATTCTTGTAAAAACGTATGATAAGCTTTTTACAAAATGCGCCCCTTCTGGCGGGACGATCACACCCTTCGCCTGAGCCTCGTGGGGATCAGCCTCACCCTCATCTATGTGACGATCCTCGTTCCCCTGGGGTTCCTGGAGGGCTTGAGGGCCTCCAGCCAAGACACTCTCGTCCGGTGGCGAAACGGGCTCACCGGTCCGCCGGAGTTGACCCGGCAGATCCTCCTCGTCACCGTCGATGACGAATCCCAGCGCCGTCTCAACCAGAAATGGCCCTGGGACAGACGGCTCTTCGCCCAGGCCCTGCGTCAGCTCACCCCTCACCAACCGAAGCTCGTCCTCTTTGACTTTGCCTTTGTGGGGAAGAGCAACCCCGAGTCCGATGAGGAGCTCGCCTCGGCGATCCAAGGGGCCGGCCCGACCCTCCTGGCCGCTTATCTGGACCCCAAAGGGGAAGTGATGCTCCCTGATCCGGAATTCGTTCGGGCCGGCGGGATCATCGGCTTCATCAACAAACTGATGGACCGGGATTACATTGTCCGGCGGGTGTTGGCGGTTTTTCCCGTTCCCGGCCGATCGGAACCGGTCTGCGCCCTGGAGATCGAGGCCGCGGCCCTCGCTTCAGGAGTGGCCTTGAGCGAGCTCCGGATGCAGGGAAGATCCCTTGGGATGGGAAATCGGAGGATCCCTCTGGGCCCGCTGGGGGAGCTGCCCATCAACTACCTCGCTTCTGACGAGCAGATTCCCTCGATCCCTTTCTGGAAGATCCTCGAGGGCTCCTTCTCCCCTGATCAGATCCGGGGGAAACTGGTCCTCATCGGCTCAAGCCGCGAGATCACCCACGATGTCCATTCCACCCCCCTGGGGCGAATGGCGGGGGTTGCCATCGGGGCAAACACTGTTCTCACCCTGCTTACGGGGCGGTTCTGGAACCAGATCCCTCTTTGGCTGACCCTGTTGTTGGCCCTGGCCTTGACGATCGGCGTCCTTCAGGCAACCTTCCATGGAGGATGTACCACGGGGCTGTGCGCCTTCATCGGATTTTCCCTCCTGGGGATCGGGGGAGCTCTGGCTTTGGCCTCCCTGAACTTCTCCTCTGAGCCTTTCAGCCCGATCCTTCTGGCCGCCGCCGCCGGCTTGACCGGCAACCTCTACAAATACCTCCGGCTGGCTGTCGGAACCTTCCGGCTCCAACAGGTCGCCGTCACCGAACCGCTGACCAGAGGGGCCACGGCCAGGTATTTTCACCTGGCCCTCCAGAGAGAACTTCTGGACTCGGAGCGCTCCAAAAAACCGGTCGGGCTTCTTGTCATCCAGATCGACCCGATCCCCCAGCTCCTTCATGAACAGAGCTGGGAAGAGATCCGGAAGCAGCTGCGAGAAATGGGCAAACGGCTGATGGAGCTGCTGCCGCACGGGGGGCTTTTGGGCCGGCTGGGAGAGGACCAGTGGGGGATTCTCCTGCCTCGTCAGGGTCTTTCCCGGATCACGGAGTTCGCGGCCAGGGCCCGCGAGTCTCTTCGTTTCCTCCCGGGGTCCGTGAGGATGGGGATTGCTTCCACGGAACAAGCACCCATCCGTTCGGCAAGCGATCTGATCCGTTGCGCGCAGACCGCCGCCCTCCAAACGCCGGCTTCCGCAAAGGGCTCGGCGGTCTGGGATCCCTCCAGCGATGAGGTGCGCCTCTTCAAAGAAACTCCTCTCAAGGAGGAACCTTCTCCAAGCCACCTGGAACAGATCGCCTCAGAGCTCGAGGAGAGAAACCTCGCCCTGGAGAGATCCCTCGCCGAGCTGCGGCAGCTCCACCGGCAGATGGAATCTTCATTTCTGGAGGTCACCAAATCGCTGGTCCTCGCCATGGAAACGAAGGATTCCTACACCGCAGGCCACCTCGAGCGGGTTTCCGAATACGCCGCCCGCCTCGCCCGAGAGTTGGGCCTTCCCCGGGAAGAGACCGAAGCGATCCGGGAAGCGGCCCTCCTGCACGACATCGGCAAGATCGGACTGCCCGATGAGGTGCTCCACAAAATCGGAGACCTCACGGAAGAAGAGAGGGAGGTGATCAAGGAACATCTCATGATCGGGGCGAAAATCCTCGAGCCGATGAAATTCTTCAAACCGATCACCTCCCTGATCTATCACCACCACGAGTGGTACAACGGCAAGGGCTACCCTCACGGGCTGGCCGGGGACTTCATCCCCTCCGGCGCCCAAGTGATCGCCATCGCGGACGCCTTCGACGCCATGACGACCCGCCGGAGCTACAACGAACCGATGACCACCCAGGAGGCCCTGGCCGAATTAAAAAGGGGCGCAGGCACCCAGTTCAATCCCCGCTTCGTGGAGGCCTTCGGAAAGATCTTCTGACATGACGTCCGGGCAGGGAAGGGTCAGGCTGCTCACCCAGGCCCTGATCCGCCCCTACGAGCTGGACGCGCGCCGCTGCATCTCGTATCGGCACTTCGCCGGAACCCCCCTGATGCGGCCCAAGCGGGAAGGCCTTCTCCGGAATGCCGCCGTCGCGGCAGGGAATCGAGCCGATCCTGCCGTTAGAAACGAGATCAAAACCGCCCTGAAAAACCGTCGGCTGTAGCCTTAAAAAGAGTCTTTTCTGCCGCCTGGCTCTTCTCTCTATAATGTCTGATAATGATTCTTATGTTAATATACCAATGCTGGGTTATTTATACAACCTATTGATATTAAAGAAATTACAAGTATAACTAACAAGCTGTGAAAAGGCGGCGGAAAGCAGGCGAAACAGACAGGCGGAGTTCCCAGCGGATTAGACGTGAAGGAGCGTTCTGACCAGCGCGGAAAGAACTAACCCGATGACAATTCCCAAAGCCAAGGGTTTGCTGAATTCCATATCAAACAGTGGAGCGATCATGTTGCGGCAAGTGTAGCGCGTTTTGGGAAAAGCGTCAACTACTTTCGGACAGAGAGGCCGAGGAGGAAGTTGTGGGTGTTGATGCCGGAATTCTTCTCGTCTATGCCGGCATTGGAGAGGTGGATGTGGCGGTATTCCAGGATCAGGCCCAGATCCTCCGTGATCAGCCAGCGGGCGCCCACCCCCACCTGCGAATTGAAGTTGATGTCGGCGCCCGTCTCCTTGCGCTCCACGTTGGCCCAGAGAACCCCCAGCCCTCCGTTCACATAGGGTAAGAGGCGGCCCTTGGACTTGAATTCAAACTGGACCTGCAAGGGAGTGATGCCCAGCATCGGCCGGTCATAGGGGTGAATGAACGTGTTGAGCATCAATTCCGGGGACAGAAGAAACCGGCCCCTCAGCCAGGCGGGCCCCATTTCATCGGTCAGAGGAAGGGTGAAGGAAGGCACCAGCTGAACCACCTGATAGTTGTTCGGCCGGGATTTGCTGTTCGTATACTGGTAGCCGTAGCCGGTCCTCAGCTCCCACCGCTCCAGACGAAACTCCTTCGCCCAGGAAGCCAGACATGAATCCGAAAGAAGAAGGACAGCCAAACCGACCACAAAGAGCATCGGTCTTTTCATTGCGGGAGAGTGTATCAGGCAGCCCCCTGCCCTGTCAAGCGGACAAAAAAAGCCCTCCACCGTTCTCCGGCGGAGGGCTCGTGAAACAACCTCTGACTGGAAACTGTCAGCTCGTTCGCGGAGGTCTTATCGGAGGCCGAGAAACTTGAGCCCGAAGACCACCCCTAGGATCACGAGCAATAGGGGGACGTATGTCGCCAAATGCGTCGAATACATCCCGCCAATGACAGCACCAATCAGGATCCCGGTCAACAGGTCCACATGTTCACCTTTCATTCCCGTTCACCCCCTTTCAAGGACTTAACGCCCGAAACCCCCATCTCACACACTGTAACGGTGAAATGGGGGTTCTTTTACTCCACTAAGAAGTATACTGTCCTTGAGAGACAGTTTCAAGGATCAAAACTATAACTTCATATATTTAAATAAGTTGCAGTAAATAAATTTTAAACAAGAAGACCGAAAATTCCCCTTTTCAAAAAGTTTATACTGTAACACTATGAGATTCAGTGAGTTCTGTCAAGATTCACAACCTTTTTGTTTTAATAAGGTTAGAGAGAATTCTCCAAGCGAAGGTGGCCGATCCTCCGCAAGGGGCAAAGGGGACAGTTCGGATCAGTTTTCAGACAGAACCCCTTCCCTGCCGCCACGAGGAGGGCATGGTACTCGTTAAAAAGCTGTGTCCGCCGGGGCAGGCGGGTCATGAAAAGGGCCTGAATCTCTTCGTAGGAAGCGTTCCGGGGAATCAAGCTGTGCCGGGAGAGAATCCTCCGGGTGTAGGCGTCCACCACGAAAACCGGCTGTTGAAGAGCGTAGAGGAGGATGCTGTCCGCCGTCTCAGGGCCGATCCCCGGCAAATCGAGGAGCTCCCGCCTGATCCTTGAAAGACCGGCGCCGCGCATCCGCCTCATGCTGCCGGCGTGGCGGTCCCTGAGGTAACGGACGAATCCCTTCAGGCGCTTCGCCTTCTGATTGAAGTAGCCGCAGGAGCGGATCCGGGGGGCAAGCTCCCGATGAGGGATCCGGTCCAGTTTCCCGGGAACGAGGAGCTTCGCCGACCGAAGGGATCGAACGGCCTTCGAAGCGTTGGACCAGGCCGTGCTCTGGGTGAGGACCGCCCCGACGGCCACCTCGAAGGGGCTCCTTGCCGGCCACCAATGCTGAGGTCCGAAATGATCAAAGAGCCGGCGGTAGAGGCGCAGGAGAGTTCTTCTCCGGACCTCCAGGGACTTCAAAGAATCCGCTGGATCGGGGTGTAGGGAAAATTGAGCGCCTGGGCCAGCGACCGGTAGGCGATTTTTCCACCGGCGATGTTCAGACCCCTGGCCAGGGCCGGATCGCTGAGGGCCCTCCGAAGGCCGCGGTTGGCGATCTCCAGGGCAAAGGGAAGCGTCGCGTTGGTCAATCCGTAGGTCGAGGTGATCGGCACCGCCCCGGGGATGTTGGTGACGCAGTAGTGGACGATCCTTTCTTCGACAAAGACCGGGGCGGCATGGGTGGTCGGGCGGGAGGTCTCGGCGCACCCTCCCTGGTCGATCGCCACGTCCACGATAACCGATCCCGGCTTCATCTTCTTCAGCATCCACCGGGGAATCAGGATGGGGGAGCGGGCCCCCCGGATCAGGGCGCAGCAGAAGGTGAGGTCCGCCCGGGCGATCGCCTCAGCGATGTTGTGCTCGTTGGACATGAGGAACGATACGTTCTTCGGGGAGATGTCCTCGAGATAGCGCAGGCGGTTCAAATTCAGGTCCATCACCGTCACCACCGCCCCTAGTCCGGCGGCCACCTTGGCGGCGTTGGCCCCGACCACCCCGCCCCCCAGAATGAGGACATTCGCCGGGGCCACTCCCGGAATCCCCCCCAAGAGGACCCCCTTGCCCCGCGTGGGCTTCTCAAGGTACTTGGCCCCCTCCTGGACGGCCATCCGGCCCGCCACCTCGCTCATGGGAATCAAGATCGGCAGCTGCCCCTCCTTATCCTCCACCGTCTCATAGGCGATGCAGGTGACCTTGCGCCTGAGCATCGCCAGGGCCAACGGCTTGTTGGCGGCGAAGTGGAAGAAGGTGAAGAGAATCTGCCGGGCTCTCAGATGCTGGACCTCCTCCTTCAGCGGCTCCTTCACTTTCAAAACAAGCTGGGCTTTCTGATAAATCTCCTTCGCATGGGGAACGATCTTGGCCCCGGAGGCCTGGTAATCCCGGTTAGAGACGTTGGAACCCTCCCCCGCCCCGGACTGGACGAGGACCGTGTGCCCCGCCCGGGTGAGCGCCGCCGCCCCGGAAGGAACGAGGGCGACGCGGTATTCGTCGTCCTTGAGTTCTTTAGGAACGCCGACGATCAAGGAGCCCCTCCAAATTTCTCATGAAGAGCCACGGCAACTTTCAAAAGCGCCTGAACGTGCTGATTCCGGTAAACAATGTCCCTTTTCTGGACAGAGAGAATCCAAACCTCTTTTCTGCTCACGTTGATTGTATAAACAATCCGATAACTACTGAAACGTATTTTCCAGAGACGATTCGTTGTGCCCTTCAGAGGTTCCCCGATCAAGTCGGGGGCAAGGGAAAGCCGATAATCGGCTGCCCGAACGATGGAGTTGACA
>JACPXR010000073.1 GCA_016196465.1 Candidatus Omnitrophota bacterium
GCCCACAGGGTCCGGATAGAAGCAGGCCGGAAGCTGGAGGATCTTCATCAAAATTGGATGAGAAGGCTTGGCCGATTGGCGTAGACGGAAAGATCCTCCTGAATCACTGTCGCCTTCAGCCCCAAGCGCTGGGCAAGGCCTTGAATCTCTTGGTCTGAGAAATAGAGGGTCCTGGCCCCCCTGGAAAAGGAGCGGTAGGAGGCCCCGGACCTGCCGAAGGCCAACGACCCCGCCGCGCGAAATAAAACGGCCGTGTACCCTCCCCGGAGGCTCAAGAGGAAGGATCGCCAGGCATCCCAGGCGAAACCCGGCGGGCTCCTTCTCTGGGGAAGATCGGCGATCAGCATCCTCGCGCCGGCCAAGGCGAGCCTTCGGGCGGAATGGATGAGGGCCTCCACCTGCGCCGGGTCCCGATAGTACTGGACGACGCCGACCGCCAGGAACAGGGAGAACCCGCCCCCGCATGGGCTCAAGTCCGTCGTGTCCCCTTTCAGAAGCCGGACGTCTACGTTGGGGATGCCCCGGCAGTTCTTCCGGCACAACGCCACAAACCGCTTGGAGGCATCCACCGAGGTGATCCGCTCGACCCGCGGGGCAAGAAGCTGCTCCAGGTATCCGGGCCCGCAGCCCACATTGAGGACTGAATCGGTCTTCTTGAACTGAAGAATCGGGGCGGCCCCCTCAAAGAAGATCCTGGAGTCGACCTTCCAAAGTTCGGAGCGGGACCAGAAATGATCCTGATTCCAGTACTCGACCCAATCCATGATCAGACGGCCGTTTTAAAGCCGGCACTCAAGAGGCGATCCGCCAGGTCAAAGGCCCTTTGGATGCACTGGTCCGCGTCCATGTACATGAATTCACCGCTCCTTCCCAGCGTATGGAGGCCCGGGCGGGATTTAAGATCATCGATCAGCACCTGAAGGTGCCCGGCGTAGCCCTTCCGGTAGATGGGGTAGGCGTACGGGGCCTTCACCAGGAACAGGCGCTTGACCTCTTCGCGATGAAGGATCCCATCCTCTTCCAAGCTCCCGATGCAGCGATCGAACAACTCCTCCTTGCTCGCCCTCCAGAGGGGGCTTTCCCGAAGGGCAGGGATCTCGACGGCCACGATATTCTCTCCCGGAGGGCTCGTCCGGGCGGAGAATTTGTTCATCTCGGTGATCCGATTGTAAGGCCGGTCGAGCAGGTAGACATAGCTCGCACGGAGCACCTCCTGTCTCTGCGTGGCCATCCCCAGGAAGATGAGAGGCCGGTAATCGATCCGATCCGCCGCGGAAAACACATGGGGGGAGGGTGCTGGATGAAGCATCCGAATGAGCGCGGGAAGCGGAATCGTCGAAACAACGTGGGACCCCTCGATCTGCGGCCCTCTCTCCTCCAGGGCATGCCGAACCCGGAAGCCCCCTTGGGGCAGCCGCCTGACCTCGGCGGCCCGGCTGTTCAAATGAATCCTCCCGCCGGCCTGACGGACCTTTTGCGCGATTCGCTCCGCGATCTCCCCGTAGCCGGTTCCGGGGTAAACTGCGGGAAGCCTCTCCCGCTCAACCAGAGAGGCCCCGCCTTTCGTGACCCCCCTTCGAACCAGAAGGGCCAGCGTCCTGGCGAAACTGAGCCGGGTGTGCGTCGGGATGGCGCGGGCCGACAGCTCGCGGGCGGGGATCAGCCAGAATTGCTCCGTATAGGGCTTGAAGAACGTCCGATACAGATACTCCCCGAAGCTCTCGATGGCCCAATCCTCGAGACTCTGCTCGTCGCCGCCGTTTCGCCCCGGCGGGCCGGCTCCGGTTAGCGGAGACCGCACCAGGCGCCTCGGCGCACCCAAGCGCCCTTTAAGGAAGCTGCCGAAGGCTCGAATGCCGGATCCCCATCCCATCTGGAAGAGGAGGCTTGTCCCGGTGATCGGGTAATCCAGGTATCTGCCGCCATAGTAGAATTTCACGCTTCGCCCGGCAGGGATGAGGGGGGGATCGAAGAGGTCTAAAACGGTCTTTGAGATACGGGGATCCTCGGAGAAGAAGGAGTGAGGCCCAAAATCGAGACAGTAGCCGTCCTCCCGGACCGTTCCGGCAAGCCCGCCGACGAAGGGGCCCGCCTCCAGGATCTCCACCGGCACCCCGGAGGAAGCCAACCGCCAACCGAGGCTCAACCCGGAAACCCCGGCTCCCAGGACGATCACGCGCAACGCAGCAGATACCCCTTTTTCATCAGACTGTTAAGAGCCCCTTTCACAACGTCATCCTCGCGAAAGCGAGGATCAGATTTCCCTCTGGATTCCCGCTTGCGCGGGAACGACCGGGGGGTTTTGAAACGCGCTCTAAGCAATCCGGTACCAGACTTCCAGCGCCTCAAAGCCCTGCAGGGCCGGCCGCCTCATCTCCACCGGCAGTCGATCGATCCAGTCGAGGAGGCGCCTTCGGTCGTGCGTATGCTGGACCCAGGATCCCCATCCGATCCCCCATCCGATCCCCCAGAAGAGCTCCCTCCGATCCTCCGGGGAGGTCTCGAGGACCAGAGAATCGAAGGCGCCCGGGAAGGAATGGGCCGGAATCCACTGACGGCCCGCCTCCATCCCCATGCCGCGATAGAACCAGGCTTTCTCTTCGCCTCCGACTGAAGCCGGGATTCCGACCGCTGCCTCCTTGGATTTCTTTTCTTCCGCGATGGAATGGTGGAGGCCCGGCACCACCTTCGTTGAAAGACCGAAATAAAAATAGGGAACCTCTTCCTCCGAGAGAAGCCTCCCCAGCCCGAGGGCCCGGTCGAATTCCTCCCCTGGGAGCCGAGCGACGTATCGTCCCCAGTTCTCCAGGAAATAAATCCGGTATTCAGGAGGGACGCGGCGGATCGCCTGAAGGGCCCCCTGAGGGTCCCGGGCCATCCTTTCGATCCCCGGATCCGCGCTCCTTCCCATCGTCGCGAGGGTATAGGACAACCCCCAGTAGAGACGGCGGCGTTCCCTTGCGCTGAAGCGACCGGCCAGCCGTTGAAACTCATCGAACCGGTCGGGAAAACGGGAGACCCAGTTTCCCCAGACATCCCCCATCTGCAGATAAGAGGTGCCCTGGTAATGGAACGCCCGCCCCCAGGGCTCGCGAAAAAGAAGCGAGCCTTGCCCGACTGCGCCGAGGATCAAAAGGGTTAAGAGGTAAGGGAAGAGCCTTCTCCGGGAACGAAGGGCCATCGCCAGAAGGAAGAACAAGGGCAGATAGAGCGGGGAGAAGTACCTGAAAGAGGTGAAGCTTTCGTTTTCATAAGGGGGCGGAACAGGAGGATAGTTGCTGGCGCTGTAGATGAGGATGAAGGCCATCGGAAACAGAAGCAAGGGAACCCGCTTCGCCTCCTCGAGGGAACGGGGCGCCCACCTTCCCTCCCGAAGGGCGCCCCGGAGAACCGGGACGGATTTCCCGATCCCGCGCCAGAGGAAGGGAACGATGAGGGACCAGGCGATCAGGCCGTACAACAGGGTGAGGAGCAGGTGGGGGCCCTCGGGGATCCGAAAGCAAAAGAGGGAGGGAAGGGTCTGAAACAGCAGCGTAAAGAGCCGGACCGGAACGGCAAGGAGCTTCTCGCCGAGCGAGAGGTCCCCCCACAACCCCTGTCTCCACAAAAAGGAATACTCGAGGAATCCCACAAAACGGAAGTGGGTCCTCACGTTGTAAAGAAGAAAGGGCAAGGCGCCCACCCCAAAGGACCCCAGGAAAACCAAGGCCCGGCCGCTGAAGAACGACCGGCGATCCAAGAGAAGCCAACTGGTGAGACAGGTGACGGTGGTGATCCCCGTCATGGGGGTGAACCAGAACCCAAGCCCTGCTGCCAACCCAAAGAGGATCAGCGAGGCGATTCTGCCCTTTTCTCCGTAGAGGAAGCGGTAAAAACTAAAGAGGATGGCCACGCTGAAGGGGATCGAATCCACATGGGAACCGATGGCCACCAGGGAAAGAGAGGTGAAGACCGGGGGGGAGAGGGCCTGAAGGAGGCAGACCCAAAGGGCCGCCTTCCGGTCAAAGAATCTCCTGAAGAAAAAGAAGGAGAGGATCAGGGCAGCCAAGGAGAGGGCCAGCGGCACCAGCTTCAAGGCGAAGAGGTTTGGGCCCAGGAGCAGAAAAAAGGGAACCGCCAGGATCCCCACCAGCAGGGAGCCCCCGTCGTAACCGTCCGACTGGTAATCCAGGAAAGGGGCCTTGAGCCCCTGGATGAGTTCCCTGGCGATGGTTCCCCGGTAAAGCTCCTCCCCCCAGGAGGTCCAGGATACGGATTCGACAGCCGTCAGGAGGATGGCGAGCCGAAGCCCGAGGAAAAGGAGAAGAATCAGCAGGAACGTTTTTCTGTTCATCCTGAGGGCGGGGTGATCCCGTACCAGCTTTCAAACGCCCGGAGACCCTCCCTGGCCCGGGGGCGAATTCCTTCCGGCAGCCGGCTGAGCCAATCCAGGGCCCGTGCACGGTCCTCCATCGTCCGGATCGGTTCCCTCAAGCCCCAGCCGATCCCCCAATAAAACTCGCTGCGATCCTCCGGGGAGAGCCTTCCCCGGAGCCGGCTGAAGACCCCGGAGAAAAGGGTGTCGGTGCACACCCAGTAGATCGCCGCGCTCTCCCCCATGCCGCGACAGACCCAAGCCTTCTCCTCCCTCCCCAGGGACTCCAGCCTCTCCAAGGCCGCCTCGTCCCACCCCTCCCGCTCGAGATCATCGTACAGGGCCCCTCCCAGGCAGAAATAAAAGAGCTCGGGGTAAGGCGGCCGCTTCTCCCGAAGGAAGCGGAGGGTCTCCTCCACCGGGCGATGAGGTGACACCGTGGTCATTTCCTCCGCCAATCCATAAAAGAAGTAAGGCTCCTCCCCACGGAACGGTGCAAGGATTAATCCTGGCACCGGGTTGCCGCCAATGGGGTCGCTCACCCTCCCCCAGCCCTGCAGAAAATAGGAACGGTAAGCCGGGGGCACCCGCCGGACGGCCTCTCCAAGGAGAACGGGTTCCTTTCCCTTCCCCTGACCGGCCATGACGTTGGAGAGGCCCCAGTAGAGATATCGGCGGCGGGGCTCCTCAAACCGATCCGCCAGGGATTGAAATCGGGCGAACCCTTCAGGGAAAGGATGCCTGGACCCTCCCCATAAGCTTCCCAACATCAGGGTGGAGTACCCCTGATACCGGAGGGCCCTGCCGAAGGGCTCCCGGAAAAGAAGGGACCCCTGCCCCACGGCGCCCAGGCCCAGGAGGAGGCATAGGGAAATCAGGGAGAGCCTTCCCGGCCGGAAGCAGACACTCAAGAACAAGAGGAAAAGACAATACAGGACGGAGAAAAACCGGAAATGCTCAAAGAGGGTGGGCGGCGGGGCCGGGATGAAGCGATTGCTGGCGCCGTAGGCGAGGAAGAAGATCAGGGGATAGAGGAGAAAGGGAAGGCACTTGGGGGGCAGCCGCCGCCGCTCGCTCCAGAGGAATGGGATCATAAGGAGCATCGCCGCGAGGAGGTAGGCGAGCGAGAGGATCTCCCCGGGAATTCCAAAGAGAGGGCGGAAACAGAGGGATAAGGGAAAGGCCTTGAGAATATTAAGCAGCCGGGCTACAAAAGAAAGGGCATCGGCCCTATCCCCCAGAAAGAAACCGGCCAAAAACCGAAGGCCGGAAAAACCGTGGGCCGCGTCGTAAAGAATCCTGGGCAAAATCCCGATCCCAAACAACCCCAGGAAGAGCCGCCCCTCCTTGCCCCACAGGGAACGGCGATCCAGGAGGAACCAGGCCGCCAGACAGGTCAAGAGGGTGATCAGGGTGAGCGAAGCGAACCAGCATCCGATTCCGGAGATCAGCCCAAAGAGAGCCGGCGAGGCCGTTCTCCGGGTCTTTGCGAACAGGGATTGGTAGAGGCCGAAAAACATGGCGACGCTGAAAAAGGCCGATTCGGGATGAGAGCCGATCGCCGAGAGGGAAAGAGCGGTGAAGACCGGCGGGGAAAGGATGAGAAAGGCGCAGCCGAGAAGGGCCGCTCTCCTGCCGAAGAATCTCCGAAGGAAAAGAGCGGAGAGGATCAGGGCGGCAAGGGAGAACCCCAGTGGAATCAGCTTCAACGCAAACAGGTTGGCCCCTAGGAGAAGAAAGGCAGGAACCGCCAGCATCCCTACGACCAGAGAACCCCCTTCGTAAGGGTCCGCCTGGTAATCCCAGAGGGGCGCCTTCAACCCATCGATCAGCTCCCGGGCGATGGTCCCCCGGTAGAGCTCCTCATCCCAGGACACACGCTCGACAGCGGTGAGCAGGGTTCCCAATCGCAGAACCAAGAAGAAGAGAAGGAGGGAGAGGGGAAGAAAACGAGTCAACGGGCGGCGGGGGGAGGCAGGCCCGCCACCCCGACGTCGCCCCTGGGCGAAGAGGGCTCCTTCTCGGTCTGACGGGGAGTTGACCCCGAGGCCTTCTGGTGATAATACCGCTTGCCTCCTCGATAGTAATAGTAGTAGTAGCGGTATCCCCGTTCCAGTTCCAGCCGGGCGCCGTTTAGGACCCCACCGATCAACTTGGCCCCCACATCGACGAGCCGTTGCTTGCCGGCCAGGGCGACATCCCGGTGGGTCCGGTCCGCCCTGAGGAGAAAGATCGTCCCGTCCACGATGGTGGCCAAGGCGGTCGCGTCGGCCACCGCCAGAACCGGGGGGGTGTCGATCAGGACGTACTGATACTCCTTCTTCCAGGCCTCCAGGATCTCCTGCAGCTTGGGGCTGATCAAAAGCTCGGCCGGCTGCGAGGGGGTGAGGCCGGCCGGAATGACGCAGAGCCCATCGGCCGCAGCCGCCTTTTGGACCAACTGATCGGCCCCGATGGAATCCTGGAGGTATCCGGACAGCCCCGGCTCCAGGGGAATCTGGAAGACCCGGTGCTGGTTGGGCCGCCGGAGATCCCCATCCACGAGGAGGACCTTGCGGCCCAGCTCCTGAAGCGCGACCGCCAGGTTGGCGCAGATCAAGCTCTTCCCCTCCGACGGGAGGGCGCTGGTGATCATCAGCGCGTGGGACTGGCCCGCGGGCAGCAGAAACTCCAGCGTCGTCCGCAGCGACCGGATCGCCTCGGCGGAGGTGGACTGAGGCAGGTTCAGGATGATCAGGTCCTCCCGGCCGTGGGAGGCAATCCGTTTTGGAATCAATGGAACGTGGCCCAGGAAGGGGATCTCCAGGACCTGCTCGAACTCCTGACGGGTCCGCAGCGTCTTGGCGAGGAGCTCCTTCAGAACGGACAGCCCGCTTCCCAAGAGAAAGCCGAGAAATGCAGCCAGGAGGACGGCTCGGCCCCGGCTGGGACCGGAAGGCTCGTGGGGAACCTTGGCGTAGTAAGCCACCTTCACATTGTTGGTCTGCAGGCCCGATTGAACGGCAAGCTCCTTGGAACGGGTGAGGAGGGCGTTGTAGATCCCCTCCGTGGTCTTGGCCTCCCGCTCCAGCTCGTTGTATTGGATGGAGAGGCGGTTCATCTCCAGGGCCCGCTGCTCCTGTTGACCCAGCACCTCTTCCAGCTCCCGCTCCTTGGCCTCCATCTCCAGGATGATCGGATGCTTCCGCCGGTACTTGGTCTCCGCCTCAATCCGCTGTTTCTTCACTTCGGTGACGGCGTTGGAGAGCTCCCGGAGGCGCTGGAGGATGGTGTTTTGCTGCTCCGTCCCAAAATCCACCGTGCCGTGCTGCTCGAGGAACCCCTGGAGGACGAGCTGAGAGGTCCGCATCTTCTCCTCCGTCTTGCCGACCTCGTCCACCAGCCACTGGGCGCCCCCCGCGGTCATCTCCTGCCGGCGTTTCAGATTCAGGGTGGAATAGGCGTCCGCAACAGCGTTGGCGATCCGGGCCACCAGCTCAGGCTTCGCGCCGGTGGCGGTGACGTCCACGAGCTTCGTTCCCCGAACGATCTTGGGCTCCAGCATCCCCTGGAGCAGGGCCACAGGGTCCAGAGATTTGTTGAATGGGGCAAACCCCAGCAGATGCAGGTCGCTGAGCACCTTCTCCATCACGGCGGGGCTGGTGATGATCCTAAATTCGGTCTGGAGGAATCCCAAGTCCCAGGTGTCGGCCCCATAGGGA
>JACPXR010000089.1 GCA_016196465.1 Candidatus Omnitrophota bacterium
AAACCGGTTGTTCATCGGAAGATCCTTGGCCGCTTTCCATTGAGCTTGCATCTGCGGTGTGCGCTTGATGGCATGCTCCGTGGTGAAGGTGTTCTTCAGATACCGAAGCAGCCGCTGTCGCGCCTGCGGCTCCTCCAAGGCAAACTGGGGATAGCGCCAGACCTCCTGGATCCGGCCATGGGGCCCCCCAGAGACAGTCATGAAGCCGGATTCTCCGACCACCGCGCTATAGTCCGGGTGTTGCTCCAGGAAATGAACCGCCTCTCTCAGGGCATCCGGGACCACGAAGTCATCATCCGCCACGAAGATCACGTAGGGGGTGTCCACTTCCTCCAGAAGCCCGTTCATGCATTGAATCGTCCCCTCCCCGGGCCCCAACTCCCGGTAGGTGGGAAACTTCCGGTACCGGAGCGTGAGCCGGCCGGAAAAATGCCCAATCGCCCGCTGCGCCTCTTCACAGTGGGGGGATACGCTCGAATCCCCGATCAGAATCGGATAGGGAAAGCCCAGATCCGCCCAATAGGAGAGAAGCCGGATGAGGAAGGGGGAACGGTCCCGGGTGGGAATGACGATGGTCAGCATTTGGAGCCCTCCTGATACAGCAGGGCATACAGCCCCTGCTGTTTCAGGAGCTCCTCGTGCAGACCCTCCTCCGCGATCCTTCCCTCCTTCAGCACCAGAATCCGGTCGGCGTTGCGGACCGTGCTCAGCCGATGGGCGATCACCAGAACAATCGCGTCCCGATGGACGGTGTTGATCGCCTCGTAGACGGCCCGCTCTGTGATGTTGTCTAAGGCGCTGGTCGCCTCATCAAAAATGAGCACCTGGGGAGAGCGTAAGATAGCCCGGGCGATGGCGAGACGCTGGCACTGCCCTCCGGAGAGGCGCAGCCCCCGATCCCCCACCACCGTACGGTACCCCTCGGGCAAGGAGTGGATAAAATCGTGCAGCTGCGCCACGCCGGCCGCCCACTCCACTTGGGGCAAGGAAATCTCTTCCCAGAGGGCGATGTTTTCCCCGATGGTGGCATTGAAGACAAAGACGTCCTGCGAGACATACCCGATCTGCTTGCGCCAGGCCGTCAGGTCCATCTGGCGCAGATCCACTCCGCTCACCCGGATGCCTCCTCTTTGGGGCGAGTAAAATCCCAGGAGCAGGTGGGCCAGCGTGCTCTTGCCTGCCCCGGTGGCTCCGACGATCGCGGTCACGGTTCCGCGGGAGAAGGTGGCGGACACCTCCTGCAACACCGGCCGCTCCGGCCGGGAGGCGTAGAAGAATGAGATCCCCTCCATCTTGATCTGCGCAATCCGATCCAGGGTCTTCCCCCCGGCGCGCTCCTGGGCCATCTGATACAGGACCTCCTCCACCACCTCCAGGGTCCGGGTGAGACTCGACAGGGCCACGGAGGAGCTGCTGACCAAGGCCGCCGCCGGGGCGATCCGGCGAATCGCCAGGAGGAACGCCACCAGGGTGGAGAAGCGGATCCCCAGAGCGGGAAAGAGGAAGGTGGTGGCCCCCAATCCCAGCACCACGATGCCGGCGCCTACCTCGTTGATAAAATGGGGAAACAGGGAGAAGAACTCCACCTGGAAAAGGGGAGAGCGCTCTTTGCGCAGGAACCCCTTTTGCATCTCCTCCATCTTTCCCTCCAGACCGTGGGCCTTCACCACCTTAATCCCATCGATGGCGTCCACCTCCAGCTTGTTCTCCTCTCCCCGCAGCTCAAAGAGGGTCCTGCCGTGGGCGGCGACACGGGCGTTCGAAAACCGACGCCAGCCGTGCACTCCAAACAGGAGCACGCAGCCCACAATGGCCGTGGCCCACCATGAGAGGTACAGCATGAAGCCGATCATGACCGCGCACTCGACGGTCGCCGAAAGGATGTTGCCCAGATGCCCCATGGCGGTGTGCACCGCCTCGGAGGGGTCGTTGATCCGCTGGACGATGGTCCCCCGGGCCCATTGGGTGAGTGTCTCATAGGGAGCGACCAGGTACCGGCTAAAGAGAGAGACCTTGAGCCGATGGCGCAGCCGCACGCCGATCCAGCAGGCGAAGAACCGATGCAGCAGCACAAAGCCGCTGCGCACGATGAAAAGCCCGCAGGCCAGAGCCAGCAGCACAAACAAAAGCAGATTCCCCTCCGGAGGGAATCCCCAGCGGGTCAGCATCTCCACCAGACCATGGACAAACCGGCCCTGCTGCGCCCTCTGTAGATTGGTCATGGCATCCAACAGCGGAACGGTCAGCCCGATAGAGAGCATGTCCAGCCCCGCGGCCATCACCATGAACAAGAAGATGGCCAGCGCCGCCGGCCAGTAGGGCCGGATCACCACCCTCCAGTAGAACGAAAGGAGATTCTTGGGAAGAGGGGCCTTAGGATTCGTCGCCGTTTCCATTTAAAGATCCCGATGTGATCGCCTGATAGACCGGCACAAAGTCGATGTGGTAGGAATGAGAGGCCTTTCTTAAAGCGGAAAGAGAAAGCTCTCTTTTCCCCGAAGGCAGAACAGACCGCACGCCATAAACGAGGTCTCTCAATCCGGAGATCTCCCGGGGGACCCCTCGAAACCGAGATAACGGAGGATCCCCATAGCGGGCGCGCCAGCCCGAATTCAAGCCGTTGGCCAGATACAGCCAAAAAACCCGCCTCACGACTTCAAGCGCCTCTCCTTGAGAGACGCCCTCCTTTTGAGAGAGGGTTTCAGAAAGACATCGACAGAGCCGGGAAAATCGCTCATGCCAGAGAGGGTCCATCACCCAATCAAAGAAATCTTTGGATCGCGAAGTCCGGACGGACGCCTGGTCCGGATGCACCTGCCGGACGAGGGCAAGGAGATCCAGCTTCTTGGACTTTCCCTCCACTAAGGCCAATGCCCCGGTCAAGAGTTCCGAGAACTCCCAGTCGAGCTGAAGCTCCCCCGCCTTTCGAAGATCCTCCCGCAGGGAACGGGTCCTCCGGATCGAAAAAGAAACAGGATGCTTGGCGAAGTACCGCTCCAACCGCTCGCTGGCCTTTTCCCGCTCTGCGGAACACTGGGGATACCGTTCGATCCAATCGACCTCCCCATAAGTCCCGGGGCCCTTGAGCCGAATCAACGCTCCCTCTCCATGGACGACGCTGTAATCCGGGTGTCTCTCTAAAAAGCCCACCCCCTCCCGAAGCACCCTGGGGGTGAGAAAATCGTCATCGGCCAGGATCGCCGCATAGGGAGTTTCCACGCCGCGCAGCAGGGAATCACAGACGGGGTAGTTTCCGAAGCTCTCCGGGAAGACTTGATACGAGAGCTTGAGCCGGCCTTTAAAACCGGAGACCATCTCGGCTGTCTTCCCCTGCTCAGAGGGAGCGCTGGAATCTCCGATCATGATCCCAAAGGGAAGATTCTGACCGGCGTAATAGGAAAGGAGCCTCCTTAAATAGGGAAAACGATGGCGAGTGGCGATCAAGACCGTCAACATGCGGAGCCCGCCCCTGCCGGCAGGGGCAGGCTCATCCCCTTCGCAAGCTTCCCGGCATCGAGAATCCACGCCCTGGCCCGCCACCGGTCTTCCTCGGTGATTTCCCGGAGGATCAGAGACCGGTAGCTGGCCACATCGCTCTCCTGAACCCAATACCGGCTCGAGCCCAAGGTCTTAAAGGAGGCCACGGCGTACCGCTCAATTTCCTTCGAATCCAGCAGTCCCGTAAGAAGAGGGTCCTCCTTGAAGTCCCCATGGCGAATCGCGTAAGCCTCGCTTTCCATCGTCAGGGCCTTAGCGCTCGTCCCAGGAACAATCAGATACCCTTCCTTCGCTTCCTCCAGGGTCCGGATCGAACGAATCGACAACTGAGAGCGGATCGGCTCGGGAAAAGCGCCCACCAGGGAGTGGTTATACGGCGTCTCATAGGTGCAAAAGGGCCCTGGCCGAAGTTTGAGCAATCTCTGAGCCGCCCAGGCAGGAGCCATTCGGGAAGGCCAGATATCGCTGAGGAACACCCGGAGGTTCCAAGCGGCACAGAACCAGAGAAATGGGACGGCTCCGGCCCAGAAGATCCACCCCCTCTCCGGCGCAAGCGCCTGCCGCCACTCAAAGGAGGCCTCGCCGATCATGAGCAGGATTCCAAGGAAGGCCGGAAGATAGGCCCGGCCGACCTGCGCCGAGCCGGTCAACTCACCCACCAAGACCGGAGAAAGACTTAAGAGGAGAAGCCCCAGGAGACTCAAGAGTTCCTGCGGGACAAAGCCGCGCGCCGCCGTTTTGCCGATAAGAAACACCCAGGCGAACCCAAAGAGGATGCCGTGGAACGGCGCGGAAAGCCGGAAGAAACGCAGAACCCAGGGAAAACCTCCCCCTCGCATCCCCTCCGGAATAGGCCTCCCGATCCGAGCGAAATAGTCCCGATACAGCGGAAAGTGACAGTACAGCTGCTGGCTGTTCCAATAAGTGATATAGCCCTTGAGATTGGCGAGAAAATTCGGAGCGGTAAAAAACAAAACCGCCAAAAAGATCCCTCCCCCCATGAGGAACTCCGCGAGAAGAAACGACCTCGAGCGCGCAAGAAGCACGGGAAGAAGCGCCAGGAGCAGACCCATCAGGCCCAACTCCTTTGCGGACCTCCTCAACCGTTGCGAAACAGTCGGTTGTCTCTTTGGGGATCTCCTCGCCTTCAACTTCAGGAGAAAGAATAAAGAGGCCAAGAGAAAGAGCCAAACCATCCCCTTGCCCATTCCCTCCGGCAGGGTGATCTCTCCTCGATGGGCGAAGAGAAACGCGCCCAGGGCCAGCGGAACGAGCTTCCTCGCCGACGCGGAGGAAAACATCATGAGACCCGCCCCCACCCCCGCCAAGACCGTCCAAAGGGGGCCAGAGGAGCTCTGCTGGAGACAGAGGACTGAAGCCAGCAGAAACATCTGCGCCAGCCCCTGTAATCCTTCCATGAGGACCACCTGATAAGGCCAGAAAGAGCTGAGAAAGAGGGCGAAGAGAAACCAGCCCACTTCAGCGCCCCAATACCCCTTCGCCACGAAGAAGATCAGCGCCGCGGAAACGGAATGGGCCAGGGCGCAAAGGGCGGTCAGGGGAAACACGCTCTTGACATCTCCCAGGAGCCGCTGGAAGAGGGCAAGCCCGAGGACGCCCGCGTCTTTCATCAGGGCCTTCCCTTGGATGTATCGGTGCATGTCGGAAGGCCAAACCCACCGGGGAGAGTGGGCGGCCCCGCGCACCTGTTTTTCAGCATCCGTACTTCCCGCCATGAAGGTCATCCCCTTCGCCATGCGAAGGAGGATCAAACCCGTAGCGATGGCGACCCAAGAGGCAAGCACTTATGCCATCGCCTTCTTCTGGGAGGCCAAGGACCAGCTCGAGGCCACGTAAAGCGACTGCCTCTGTTTTGGAACCCGCTTCTGGAGCTTTGGGTTCATCCGGTTAATGACCCACTCGAAGAAAAAGAGGGGCAAGAACGAGATGACAAGGTTCCCCATCAAAATGGAAGCGAGCCGGGCGATGTGAAGCCATTCGCTGGGACGCAGGTACCACTGGGAGCGCAATTTAAACCAGCCCGGCCCGTGCTTGCGGGTGGCGACTCCCCAAAGCACCTGCGGACGAAGGGTGGAGATGAGGTTGTACCGGATCACATCCCGTGTGAGCTCCCACTCGGAGCTCACCTCCGGAACGTAAGGCAAAGGCTTGCGGTTGGTCAAGGGAAGCCCCATCTCGGAGAGGGCGCTCGTGAAGTTCTCCCAATGCCCCACCTTGTTCATCCGGGGAGAATTCTTCACGTCCTCATAGATGGGGGTTCCCGGATACGGCATCAGGTTGTTGTACTTGATGAAGGTCGGCTTCAAGCTGTTGGCGAGCCTCACCGTCTCCACCCGATCGCGGTGGGTTTCGGTGGGAAAGCCGAAGATCATGAACAACGCCACATCCATCTTGTTTTTCTGGGCAAGCTTCACCGCGTCGATATGGCACTGGAGGGTTTCCCCCTTCTGGATCTGCTTGACCAAGCGCTCCACCCCGGTTTCCATGCCGAAACCCACCGAGGTAAACCCGGCCTCTTTGAGCATGGGGACGACATCGGGGTAGAAATTGTCGGCTCGGGTCTGCAGGCTGAAACTGCACTTCTTGCCCAAGCCGGAGGCGATCAGGGCGTCGCAGACCTCTTTCACCCGAGACTTCTTGAAGCAGAAGTTGTCATCGAGAAAAAAGACCGACTTCGCCTTAAAGCGATTCACCAGGACATCCAATTCCCGGACAATCCCTTGCGGCGATTTGTACCGATAGGTGGAACCGGTCATAATCCGCTGAGAGCAATAGGCGCACTTGTA
>JACPXR010000004.1 GCA_016196465.1 Candidatus Omnitrophota bacterium
CAGCAGCCGGCCGAGGCGGCGCTGTCGAGATTCCTCAACCAGATCGAGAAAGAGGAGCAGGAGGAGGTCAAGGTCGGCTATTTCCTCCTCAAGAAGAGGATCGCCGAGCGCCGGCGCCGCAAGCGGCTGGAGGAACTCCGGAAGCGCCGCCGCCGGCAGGCGAGACTCCGGCGCCGGCGCCTTCGCCTGGCCCGTGAGAAGCGGCTCAAGGCCCAGCGCCGCCGCCAGCGGGCGATGAGGAAGGCGGCCCGTCTCGCCGCAAAGAAGAAAAAGAAGAAGGGCCGTTGAGCCGTTCTGATCAAACCGCCCGCCGCTACACGCTCCATCGGCCCATCCCGCAGCAGATCCCCCGAATCGCCTATGATCAGGAGTTGAATCCGGAGCAGCTCAAGGTGGTCACGGCGGGGGATGGGCCCCTCCTGGTCCTGGCCGGTCCCGGAAGCGGCAAGACACGGACCCTCACCTACCGAGTCGCCCACCTCCTCGAGAAGGGGATCGACCCTCGGCAGATCCTTCTGGTCACCTTCACCGTCAAGGCGGCCCGAGAGATGCTGGACCGGGTAGAGAGGATCCTGAAATCCCGGCCGGAGGGGCTCTGGGGCGGAACCTTCCATCACATCGGCAACGTGATCCTGAGGCGCCACGCGGAGCTCATTCAGAGGACGCCCGCCTTCGGCATCCTGGACGAGGAAGACGCCAAGGGTCTCGTCGCCACCTGCGTCAGCGACCTCAAGGTCTCTCCCACCCGGGTCCGGTTTCCACAGGCCAATGTCCTGGAGGCGATCTTCAGCCTGGCCGCCAACACCTGCCGAGGCCTGGAGGAGGTGGTTGCCGAGAGCTATCCCCAGTTCGCCGATCTTTCCTCCACCATTGACCGGGTCGCTCAAGCGTACCGGCAGCGGAAGCGCCAGGGCAATCTCCTGGACTACGACGATCTCCTCACGGAATGGCTGCGCCTGCTGAAGGATCATGAGGAGATACGCAGGGATTACGGCGAGCGGTTCCGCTACATCCTCGTGGACGAGTTCCAGGACACCAACCGCCTCCAGTTCGAGCTGATCCGGAACATGGGGTCCGTCCATCAGAACGTCCTGATCGTCGGAGACGACGCCCAAGCGATCTACGCCTTCCGGGGAGCGGACGTGGGGAACCTGCTGGATTTCCCGGAGGTTTTTCCCAACACCGTCCTCTATCGTCTCGAGACCAATTACCGGTCGACCCCGGAGATCCTCCGGCTCGCCAACACCTCCATCGGGCTGAACAGACGGCAATTCCCCAAGGAGCTCAAGAGCCTTCAGGAGTCGGGGCCGCTTCCCGCCGTGGTCCCCTTGGAGGATGTCCGGCGGCAAGCGGCCTTCGTGGTCCAGCGTGTCCTGGAGCTGAGAGAAGAGGGAACGCCGCTGGAAGAGATGGCGATCCTGTTCCGGGCCCGGTTCCAGGCGGCGGAGATGGAGATGGAGCTGGCCAGGCGCAACGTCCCCTACCTGGTGCGCGGTGGAGTCCGGTTCTTCGAGCAGGCTCACATCAAGGATGTGCTGGCCTACCTGCGGATTCTGGTCAATCCCCGCGACGAGCTCGCCTGGGAGCGGATCCTCCGTCTGCAGGAGGGGATCGGCCCGGCCTTTGCCCGGCGGATCTGGGATTCCCTTGCCTCATCCTCCAATCCGCTGGCCGAAGCGCTTGACGACCGGGGCGGCTCCCCGTTGCCTGCCCGGGCTCAAACCGGGTGGAAGCGGGTGGTGCAGATCCTGCGGGAACTGACCGGCCGGCCCGATGCCGCCGATCCGGCCGGATTGATCCTCAGGGTTCTCCGCTCCGGATACGAGGAGTACCTGAAGAGCCATTTCGAGGATTCAAAAGACCGGCGGGAGGACCTGGAACAGCTGATGAATCTGGCGTCAAACTATCAGGCCGTCGACCGGCTCATTGAAGACCTCACCCTGCGGGAGCCGTTTAAGGGAGAAAGCATCCGTGGCTGGGAGGAGCCGGATGAATACCTGGTGCTCTCCACCATTCATCAGGCCAAGGGGCTGGAGTGGAAAGCGGTCTTCCTCATCGGCCTCTCGGACGGCCAGTTCCCCCATCCGAAGTCGATCGAGGATCCGACGGCCCTGGAGGAGGAGAGACGCCTTTTCTACGTGGCCGTGACCCGGACCAAGCGGGAGCTGTACCTCACCTACCCGATGACCCGGTCCAGCTACCCGCGGGGGGAGATCTTGATGCGGCCGTCCCTCTTCCTGCAGGAGCTGCCCGAGGATCTCTGCGAGCTGTGGAGGGTAGGGGAAGGGGACGACCTCCCTCTCTAGGGCCTCGGCGGTCCTCCGACAGAGGTTGCCGCTCCCTGCCCACCGCCGCCGCCGGCTCTCTTCTGGTGCTTTCCATCCGCCGTAGTCACGATGGAGACCTTTCTCCCCTCATGCCGGAATTCCTGGCTGTTGCCATCGTCGGCGCATTCGTAGATCAGATCCTTCGTCCCGTTCTCCGGCCTCAGCAAGAAGGAGAGCGGCTTGCCCCGGAACTCACCGTTGATAGCATAGGAGACACCATCTCCCCTGAGAGGATTGTGGGGATCGACAGGGCAGGTGAGCACCTTCTTATCGTGGTTGTAGTACTTTGAAGGGAGCGGCTCCGCCTCGGCGGTTCCCACCCCCAATGGGTCCATCAGAAAGGCGAAGAAGGTGTAGGGGCGCCCCCTCTCCATGACCCGGACGTAGGCCTTCTCCAGATCGTCGGGGCGCAGCTGGCTCAAGGTGCCTGCCACGGTTCCTGTGTCGATGGCATGGATCTTCACCGCCTCGAAGAGCATCTTCTGGTTCGTCTCGTCAATCAGCATGGCGGTCCGGTCCTGATATCCCTGGACGCTGGCCACCGCCATGGATGCGATGACCCCCAGAACCACCATCAGGATGAGAAGCTCCGTCAATGAAAATGCCCGGGAGAAAATCCATCGCCTCATCGGTTTATTCCTCCTCGCTCTTCCCCACTGCAACCATACCTTGAAAATTGCCCATTTGTCAAGGGAGCCCGGTTTGACTTCTCGCCGGGGTGTGTGATAAGCTTCAATTGGAACCTCAAGGAGGAAAAGTAGTTACAGCCTGGAAGGACGACCATACCACCCGCCTCACTCTTCTTGGGATAGCTCTTACCCTCCTGTATCTGGCGGTTCTGTGTCCCTTAGGCTTCCTTGAAGGAGCCCGGGCCGCCAGCGGGGATACGCTGCTCCAATGGCGGGCATCCCTTTCCGGCCCGCCTGCCCAAATCCAGGATTTCCTTCTGGTCACCGTCGACGACGAATCGCAGCGCCGCCTGAACCAGAAATGGCCCTGGGACCGATCGGCCTTCGCCCAGTTTCTGCGTCGCATCACCCCATCCTCGCCAAGGATGGTCCTCTTCGATCTTGCCTTTGTCGGGCAAAGCCGGCCGGAGTCGGACCAGGCCTTGGCGCAGGCGATCAGGGAAGGGCCCCCGACCCTCCTCGCCGCCTATCTGGATCCCCAGGGGGAGCTGATGTCCCCCGACCCCCGCTTCCTGGAAGCGGGAGGCATCCCCGGCCTGATCAATAAGCCGATGGATCGGGACGCGGTGATCCGCCGGATGTGGACCGCCATCCGGCTCCCCGGCCAGGCCGGGCCCCTCTATGGAATTGAGGTCCAGGCGGCTGCCCGGCTCTGGGGAATCGGTCCCGACCAGATCCGGAACGAGGGATCCGGCCTTTCCCTGGGGTCACGGCATATCCCGACCGGCCGTCTGGGAGAGTTGCCGATCAACTTTCTCGCGGCGCCCGAGGCCTTTCCCGCCGTCTCCTTCTGGAAGGCCCTCGAGGGCTCCGTCCCCTCCGACCAGATCCGAGGCAAGGTGGTGCTCGTCGGATCCGCCAGAGAGATCACCCACGACGTCCATTCCACCCCGTTGAAGCGGATGCCCGGCATGGTCATCGAAGCCAGCGGAATCCTGACGCTGATGACCCAGCGCTTCCTCACCGAGTTCCCCCTCTGGGCCGGGCTGCTGATCTGCGCCCTGTTCGTGGTCGGGATTCTCCAGATCGCTTATCGGGCGACGCTGTGGACAGGAGCCCTGGCGGCCGCCGGCCTCACCGGGACAGGAATCGCAGCGGCCTTTTTCCTGATCTCGCGGGATATCTCCGTTGAGCTCCTCAGCCCGGTCCTGCTGGGAAGCTCCGCCTGGTTCACCGGGTTCCTCTACAAGCAGATGGTGTTGACCGCCGGGACGCTTCGCCTTCAACGTCAGGCGATCCGAGACGGCCTGACCGGGGCCTTCACCAACCGATACTTTCGCCTCTGCCTGAGAGAGCAGCTCCAGCGGGCCTATCGCCTCAAGCGACCCGCCTCCCTTGTGCTGGTTCAGGTCCCTTCGCAGGCGCAGCTTCTCCAGAGTGAACCCGCCGAGGTGGCGGCCAGGCGGGTCAAGAATCTGGTCGATACCCTGGAGCGGGCCCTTCCCGCCCAAACCCTCGTCGGACGCCTTCGGGAGGACCGTTTCGGGTTGTTCCTGCCGAACACGCCGCTTCCCCGGGCCAGGGAACTGGTAGCCGGACTCCAGGCGGCCCTCCGGCCGGGCTCCGACGCCGTCGCCTTTGGGCTGGCCGGCATGGAGCCGATCTCTCAAGAAACAGGGATGAGAGACAGCCTGCTCCAGCGAGCGGAAGCAGCCGTCGAGCGGGCAAAGGTCCGGGGAAACGGCGCCATTGAGGAGTACGATCCGGCCCTGGATCCGATCCGGCCCCGCCCCCCAAGCGAGGCGGAGACCCGAGGAGCGGCGACTCACCTGGAATACGTCTCCTCCGAGCTGGAGGAGCGAAACCTGGCGCTGGAAAGGGCGCTGGCAGAGCTTCGCCATCTCCATGAGCAGCTGGAATCCTCTTTCCTGGAGGTGACGAAGTCCCTGGTCCTCGCCCTGGAAACGAAGGACGCCTACACCGCGGGCCACCTCGAGCGGGTTTCACGATACGCGACCCGCCTCGCAGAGGTCCTGGACCTCCCGAGGGAGGAGGTTGGGGCGATCCGGGAGGCCGCCCTCCTTCATGACATCGGCAAGATCGGGCTGCCGGACGAGGTGCTGCATAAGGTGGGGAGGCTGACCGACGAAGAGAGAGAGATCATCAAACAGCACCTTTCCATCGGCGCCAAGATCCTGGAGCCGATGAAGTTCTTCAGATCGATCACCACCCTCATCTACCATCATCACGAATGGTACAACGGCCAGGGATATCCCCACGGCCTGGCGGGAGACTTCATTCCCTCGGGCGCCCAGGTCATTGCGATCGCCGATGCCTTCGATGCCATGACGACCCACCGCGGCTACAACAAGCCGATGAGCTCCCCGGAGGCCTTGGCGGAATTAAAGAGGGGAGCGGGCCAACAGTTTAATCCCCTCTACGTGGAGAGATTCGCCGATCTCATCGTCCGGGAAGGCCCTTCCATGGCCGGTTATGCCGCGAGGTGACCCGACGACTCCGGGGCAGGAAAGCAGGCAGGATCTGACCCGGACAATCAAGGAAGAGGCCCTCCGTCTCGGCTTTCAGAAAGTCGGGGTTGTCCCCTCCTCGGCCATTCAGGCCCGACGCGAGAATCTTGCCGGATGGATCCGGTCGGGTTTCGCCGGGCGCCTGAAGTACATGGAACAGTTCTTCGAGCGCCAGTCCCGCCTCCTGGCCGGTCTTCCGGACTTGAGAAGCATCGTCGTTCTGGCTGTCCCCTACGGCGGCGGCCCCTTGGAGGAGAGGGTGCCGCCGGAGACCCCCGGTGGAAGGGTGGCCCGATACGCCAAGGGCAGGGATTATCACCGGGTCATCAGGAAGCGCATGAAGGAGCTGGAATCCTTCGTTCGGGCTCAGGCAGGCGAGCCGACCCGGACCTTGTGCAGCATCGACACCGCTCCCGTTCAAGAGCGTGTCCTGGCGGAGATGGCGGGCCTCGGTTTCATCGGGAAGAACAGCTGCCTGATCCTGCCCAGGGGCGGCTCCTTTGTCTTCCTGGCTGCGATCCTCACCAATCTGGACTTGGAGCCGGACCGGCCCGTTCCCTGGGATTGCGGGGCCTGCACCCTCTGCCTGGAGGCCTGTCCGACCCAGGCCCTCGTTCGCCCGTACGAGCTGGATGCCCGCCGCTGCATTTCTTATCTGACCATCGAGATGAAGGAGGCGATCGATCCCGCACTCAGGCCCTTGATGGGAGATTGGATTTTCGGCTGCGACATCTGCCAGCAGGTCTGCCCCTACAACCGAAAGACGACAGAGGACCATTCGTGGGAGGAATTCCAGCCGGAAACCGGGGCAGGGGCCCGCCTGCCCCTGGAGGAGATCCTGACCTGCCGCAGCGAGGAAGCCTTCACCGGCCGCTTCGCCGGCACCCCTCTGATGCGGTCCAAACGGGTTGGCCTTTTAAGAAACGCGGCCGTTGTAGCCGGCAATCTTGAAGACCCCCGGCATATCCCGGCTCTCGCTGCCGCCTTGCTGGAAGAACCGACTCCTATCGTCCGTCAGCATGCAGCCTGGGCCCTGGGGAGGATCTCCACCCAAGAGGCCATAGAGGCGCTACAAACCGCCCTCCATCGGGAAACCGACCCAGCCGTTCGTCAAGAGATCGAGTCCGCCTTAAGAGCTGCTCTCAAAACCTAAATCAGAACCTAAAGGGGTCTGATGGAACGGTGCCAGGATTAATCCTGGCACCGATGGTACTATCTAATGTCCGATAATGTATATTATGTTAAGTTATAGGCAGGTGGGGTACGGAGCTAACCAGCTATATATCAATGGGTTGTAATCCTGGACTAAAAAGCTGTGGATAAAGAGAAGGGGTCTGACCCTAGGGGTCAGACCCCTTGCGGGCAGACCTCATCCTCAGACGGAAGATGGGATCAGCTGCGAAGCAGGATCGTCCGTACGAAAGCTCCCAAAACCAGACCGATCACTATGCCGTAGGTGAAGGTCCGGTTCAGGTTCAGATCAAACCACGGGGCCATCATGGGATCCAAGTTTATCGCGATCTTGAAGATCTCGTCAAGGGGAAAATACGAGCGGTGCCAGGATTAATCCTGGCACCGGGTTCTGCTAGTTCCTGATGGAGACGCCGGCGAGAAAGGTGTGGGTGTTCAAACCGGAGTTATCCTCATCCAGGCCGGCGTTCGAGATGTGGGTGTGCCGGTATTCAAAAAGGAGGGAGGTTCTCTCCGATATGGCGTAGCCGACGCCGATGCCGGCCTGGAGGTTGAAATTGACGCGCGACCGGGTTTCCCTGCGGTTGATGTCCGCCCGCAAGACCCCTGCCCCGGCCAGGAGATAGGGGGACCAACGTCCCTTCGGCTCAAGGCCATAGTGAAATTGCAGGAGGGTTGCTCCAAAGAGCGGACGAACATAAGGATGGGTGAAGAGGGCCAGGTTAAGCTCCGGATTCCATTCAAACCTGCCGCGGATCCAGGCGGGGCCGATATCATCGGTCAGTGGGTAAGCGACGGAGGGCAGCAGCGAGATGATCTGAAAATTGTTGGGGCGGCTGTTGTTGGTGTACTGCCATCCATAGCCGGCTCTCACCTCGCAGCGGTCGGGGTGACGCAACCAATCAAGCCCGCCGGCGAACGCCGCCGATTCCGTGAGAAATAAGAAGCCCAAGATGATGGCGGCCGCGCTCGCCCCATGGAAACGCTTCGTATGGTTGCGGGTCATGGTGCAGGAGTCTACCAGGAGCCCTCACCACTGTCAATCCCAAAAAAGGAGAGCCCTCCGTTGCTCAAGAAACGGAGGGCTCTCGGCTATCCAATCGGCGCCTATGGCTCGTTAGCGGAGTCCTAGGAACTTCAGCCCGAATACGACTCCTAGGATCACGAGCAATAGCGGAATGTACGTCGCTAGATGCGCAGAGTACATTCCACCGATGACGGCACCAATCAGGAGCCCGGTCAACAGATCAACATGCTCCCCTTTCATCTCATTTCACCCCCTTCCTCAGGAGGGACTTTCACTGGCCGGTCAACCCCTCCCGAAACACCCGAAACCCCCATTCCACCAAAAGCATAAAGTAGAATGGGGGTTCATCCTTCCACCTATAAGTATACCCAGGGCCCGGCTAGAATACAAGGGTCTTCATGTTAACCCGTTGTGCTTAATAGGGTTATATATTTAATCAGGGGCGGATTTTGGCCGGGCTGGTCTCCAGCCGAAGCCGGCCCAGGTCCCGGAGGGGACAGAGGTGGCACTTCGGATGGGCCTGGCACAGCCCCTTGCCGAGAGCCACCAGGAGGGCATGGTATTCGTTGAACAAGGAGGTCTCAGCCGGCAGGTGGCTCATAAAGAGGCCCTGGATTTCCTCATAGGAGGCCTCCCAGGAGATCAGGCTATGCCGGGCCAGGATCCTGCGGGTATAGGCATCCACCACGAAGGCCGGCTTATCGAGGGCATAGAGGAGGATGCTGTCGGCCGTCTCCGGGCCGATGCCCGACAAGCCAAGCAGCTCTTCCCGCAATGGAGCCAGCGGGACCTCCTTCATGCGGCCCATCCGCCCGCCGTATCGCGTCAACAGATAGCGCGCAAACGTCCTGAGCCGCTTCGCCTTCTGATTGAAATATCCAGAGGAGCGGATGAGAAGGGCCAACCGCTTCTCGGGAACCTTCCCCAGCCTGCCGGCGTGCAACAGGTTTTCTTCCTTTAACCGGGCGATGGCACGAGCGGCATTGGTCCAGGCGGTATTCTGGGTGAGGATTGCGCCCACGGCCACTTCGAAAGGGGTCTCTCCGGGCCACCAGCGCTGAGGGCCGAAGGTCGAGAAAAGCCTTCGGTAGATGGCCTGCAGGGTACGCTTCACAGAGGCAGGATTACCCCCTCTTTCTCTTCACCCAATTCAAGAGCTCGTTCAACCCCATCGTGTTGAGAAGATCCTCAGGAGTGACCCAAGCCCGCCTGGCCATGGCCAGGCCCAATTCGATGTCGTTGAGCTGATCCAGCGCATGGGTGTCGGTGGAGAGGGCCAGCCTTGCCCCGAGACCCTTGGCTTGCCTCGCCTGCAGGTCATTCAGGTCCAGCCGCTGGGTGTAGCAGTTGATCTCGAGCGCGGTTCCGGTCCGGGAGGCGACCCGGCAGACCTCCTCCAGATCCAGGTCGTACGGTTCCCTCTCTCCCAGCAGGCGGCCCGTCGGGTGGGCCAGGATCGACACGTAGCGGTTGCTCAGGGCCTTGACGATCCGGCGGGTCATCTGCTCCCTCGGCTGCTTGAACGCGGAGTGCACGGCGGCGATCACCAGATCCAATTTCGCCAGGAGGCGATCCGGGTAGTCCATCCGGCCGTCCGGCAGGATGTCCACCTCGGCCCCCATCAGGATATGAAACGGCTTGAGCCTCTTGTTCAAACGGCGTACCTCTCCCATTTCCTCAAGAAGCTCCTTCTCGGTGAGGCCTCCCGCTATCCGGAGGGATTGGGAGTGATCCGAGAGAAGCATGTAGCGGTAGCCCCGCGCCCGTACCGCCCGGGCCACCTCCTCAATCGGATGCTGTCCATCGGACCAGTCCGAGTGGATGTGGAAATCCCCTTTGAGATCCTTCATCTCCGCCAGGCGCGGCAGCCGGTTTTTCTGGGCCGCCTCGATCTCGCCGCCGTCCTCCCGAAGCTCGGGGGCGATCCATGGAAGCCCGATCGCCCGGTACACCTCCTCCTCTTCCCTGCCGGCCACCCTCCTGCCGCTCTTCTCCCGGAAGACCCCGTACTCGTTGACGGTCAACCCCAGGCGGTTCGCCAGGGAACGGATCCGGATGTTGTGGGCCTTTGAGCCGGTGAAGTAAACCAGGGCCGCTCCGAAGGCCTCCGGCTCCACCACCCTGAGGTCCACCTGGACCCCCTGCCTGGTCCGGATGCTGGACTTCGTCTCCCCGTGCGCCTGAATCTGGCCGGCGATCTTGAGCTGGACGAACCGATCCATCACCTTCTTGGGATTCCTGGAGGTGATCAAAAGGTCAATATCCCTGACCGTCTCCTTTCCGCGGCGCAGGCTTCCCGCCACGCTGATCCGCCGGATCTCCGGCGAATCCTTCAAGGCGCCGAGGATCTCCCGGCCCAGGGCCGTCGCGGTCCCCAGGGTCATCCGTTCCTGCCCCTCCTTCAAGAGCCGGATCCCCCGCAGGATATTCTCCTCTTTCTTCTCCTTGAAGCCGGGGAGGCCTTGCAGCTTCCCCCCCTTCACGAGGGCCTCCAGATGCTCGATCGATTTCACCTTGAAGCGATCGTAAACCAGCTTGGCCGTCTTCGGCCCAATCCCTGGAACCGCCATGAGGGCGGTCAGGCTTTCCGGGATCTCTTTCTTGAGCCTCTCAAGAAAGCTCAGCCGCCCCGTGGAGATGATCTCGATGATCTTGGCGGACAGGTCCTTCCCAATGCCGGGGATCTTCTCCAGAGAGCCTGCCGCCGCCAACGATTCCAGATCCTCCGTGAGATTCCTCAGGTTCATCGCCGCCCTCCGGTAGGCCCGGATCCGGAACGGATTCTCCCCTTTCAGCTCCAGCAGGTCGGCGATCTGGTCGAAGGAGTCAGCCGCCTCCAGCTTCTTCACCGGCGGACCCCGACCGGATCGCCGGCCGAGGAATAACGAGGCCACGGTTGGCGATGGGCGCGAGATGTGAGCGCCCTGACCGAGAGGGCCCGAAGGCCCTCGAGACCCCGGCGGGGGACCGTGCCCGCTCGGGCTTTCAGGATCCTGCTCACCCCGCACCCCTCGGGTGGCCCTTTTGCACGACTCGGGTGACTACCATTCAGGATTCCCTTTAGGAGAGAAGGCGGTTGAGGGGCTTGTAGGGCAGGCTCAGGGCCGCGGCGAGCGAGGGATAGGTGACCTTCCCGCGAACGATGTTGACCCCCCGGGCCAGGGCCGGATGCCCCTTCAGCGCCCGGTGGAGGCCGTGGGTGGCGATCTCGAGGGCGAACCGAAGGGTCGCGTTCGTGAGCCCGTAGGTCGAGGTGATCGGCACGGCACCGGGGATGTTGGTGACGCAGTAATGGACGATCGAATCCTCCACGAAGATCGGAGCGGCGTGCGTGGTGGGGCGGGAGGTTTCGGCGCATCCCCCCTGGTCGATCGCCACATCCACGATCACCGAGCCGGGCTTCATCCTCTTCAGCATCCAGCGGGGGATCAGCAGGGGCGACCGGGCTCCCCGGATCAGCGCGCAGCAGATCACCAGATCCGCCCGGGCGATCTGATCGGCGATGTTGTGCTCGTTGGACATCAGGAACGACACGTTCTTCGGCATGATGTCCTCGAGATACCGGAGGCGGTTGAGATCAAGATCGATGATCCTGACCTCTCCCCCAAAACCGGCGGCCACCTTGGCGGCATTGGCGCCGACCACTCCCCCTCCCAGGATCAGGATGCTGGCCGGGGCGACGCCGGGGATCCCGCCGAGAAGGATCCCCTTCCCTTTCATCGGCTTCTCCAGGTACTTGGCCCCCTCCTGGACGGCCATCCGGCCGGCCACCTCGCTCATCGGGATCAGGATCGGCAGCCGACCCTGCTCGTCCTCGACCGTCTCATAGGCGATGCAGGTGACCTTGCGCTTGAGCATCTCCTGGGCGAGCTTCTTATTCGCGGCGAAGTGGAAGAAGGTGAAGAGGATCTGCCCGGCACGCAGCCACCCGCACTCCTGAGGCTGGGGCTCCTTCACCTTCAGGATGAACTGGCACCGCCGGTAAATCGCCTGAGCCGATTCGGCGATCTCGGCGCCGGCCTGGGCGTATTCCCGGTCCGAGATGTTGGAGCCGATCCCCGCCTTGGATTGGACCAGGACGGTGTGCCCTGCCCTTCTCAGGCTCGCCACCCCGGAGGGGACCAGGGCGACCCGGTACTCGTCCTCCTTGACCTCCTTAGGGACACCGACGATCATGGGTTAAGCCGTCTCCTTTTTAACTCAACGGTTGAAAATTTTCATAGACCCACGTTATTTATGGTATCCTGTCTAACTTTCCTTGGCAACCTCTCCTTCAAATAGGCTCCAAGCAATTGGCTGACAATGGTAAACGTGCCAGATAGAAATACACAGACCGATCGCTATTGGATCCTTCTGCCATGGTTAGCCATCCTGTCGATAACAACCCTCGTATGGGCCCACTGGCCCTTCCTACCCTGGTCATTGGATTACTTCTACCATCTCCTGATAGTTGCTGGTTTCCGCCAATCCGGAGGACTGGTTCTCAAAGATTGGTGGGAATTTGCCCCGGAGGGACGGCCTCACCTTTATCCACCCTTGTGGCACCTGCTCAACCTGCCCTTCGCTTTGCTTGGAATCCCCCTCATGGGATTGGCTAGGCTGTGGTGTGTCCTTGCCTTGCCTTGCCTTGCTGGTACGTCACACAGCGGCTGTTTAACCTTCGAACCGCTGCCTGGGTTGTCTTCCTTTTAGCTATCCCGTTTAGTCTCACCAGTGGAATCGTAAATCATCCCCCTGCTAGTCTCGCTTCAACCTTTGGAATGGCCGCATGGCTTGCTCTTGAACGCCAACGAATCCTGGCAGCTTCTCTGGCCATAGGGCTTATGGGTTATACTCACACGGGTTTGTTTTGGCTGTTTGTTCTCAGCTTATGGTTATATGCTCTTATCCGGAAGGAAAAGTGGAGAGCGATCCTATTCAGTCTCCTGAGTGGGCTTCTTTTTGCCTCTCCATGGCTTATCCACCAAGCGGTCCATTCTGGGGCCTTCCGTTTGACCAGTCACCTTGACGTCCGCAACGTGCAGATATTTCCGGTTCTACTCGGGCTTCTCGGATCCATCTACCAGCTGGGAGGGTTGAGTAGCCTCAAAAATGCCGAGGTGTTGGGCACACTGCCTCTACGGGAACAGGTGTCGCCTTAGGAACGCCGATGATCAAGGAGCCGCCCCAAATTTTTCATGAAGTGCCACTGCGACTTTCAAAAGTGCCTGGACATGCTGATCCCGGTAGACGATGTCCCTCTTCTGGACAGAGAGAATCCAAACCTCTTTTCTGCTCACGTTGATCGTGTAAACGATCCGATAACCGCTGAAGCGGATTTTCCAAAGCCGGTTCGCCGTCCCCTTGAGAGGGTTCCCGATGATTTCAGGCGCGAGGGAAAGCCGGTAATCGGCTGCCCGAACGATGGAGTTGACAACCGATGGCGGAATCCTGGAAAGGTCCTTCTTAATTTCGGCGTGCCAAATAACCGCGAAAGCCGGGAGACTTACCTGCCCCGGTTTCGGCCCTTGTTCCATTTCAGCAAATCATCAGAGGAAAGAGCGACATCTCTTCGAAAAGTGCCCAAGCGTTTCTCCGCCTCCTTTGCAAGAGCCAGATCCTCCGCCAATTCCAAAGCGGTCTTTACTAATCCAGCAACAACCTGAGACAAAGAAGTTTTCTCGGACTTCGAGATCTCCTCTAGAAGTTCGTAGATCGGCCTCTCGAAAGGCACATTGACCCTCGGGAGCGTGGTCGGCATGTCATTCACCTCCTGTTCGCTTCATAAACAAGTGTAACACTAGTGTTACACCTTTGTCAAGGGGGCTAGCAAATGATAGCCTCGGATGACACCCTCGCAAACCAGTTGAACCAAATTTTTGAAGTCACCCATATCCCCTTTTCCCAAGGCAAAATAGTAGGCGTATCGGTCCTCTAACCGAATGATCGCGGGAGGATAGCCCCGACTCAAAAGCTGGGTCAACATGAGAAGTCTTCCTACCCGGCCATTCCCATCAAAGAAAGGATGAATTGCCTCGAACTCGTAATGGTCGCTGGAAATCTTAGCTAAGGGGTTCCTTCCATAGCGGTTGATCTCCTGAACCAACGCCCGCATCTTCACAGGCACCAGTTGAGCAGGAGGAAGCGGCTTTTCCGTATTTGTCAGGTTGACAAATCCGGTTCGATAGCGGCCGGGAAGTTTGTCATGGAAATTGTACAACACAATCGCATGCAGCTTAAGAATATAGTCCTCTGTAATCCGAAAGCCCCGCCGGATTTGAGACAAGACCTCCAGGAGGGCATTGCGATGGTTGACTGCTTCGAAGATCTCAAAGGGCTCCTTTCCCCTCACGGCCTTCCCCTCCATCGCTTTCCGAGTCTCTTTCTTCGTCATCCGGCTGCCCTCGATCGCATTGGAGTGGTAGACCATTTCCAGGAAGAACCTGTTTCGAATCAGACCGTTCTTTCGAATGATCCGAATCGGATCCCCAAGATCTTTCTTTAGCCTTTCAACAACTGGGGTAAGGTCTACGTGCTTCTTGAACAGTTCATCGATGCGATGTGAGGCGAATGGGTGGGGAGCTACACCCTTCTCGAGCCAACGATAGACCGTTCGGTAACTCACCTCGATCAGACGGGCCAGTTCGCTACGGGTTAACCCCGCTTGGCGAACCAAGGCCTGCAATTTGTCCCGGTCAGAAATGGGGGAACCCCTATTCCCCATGGGGGCTGCTCGCATATGACATATGTCCTATTTTTTACATCAAGAATAAGTATACCATATGTCCTATTCCTTCTGACAAGCCGTTTAAGGAGGTCGCCTATCCGGAAGGCGCTGAGTAAACGGCGCCTCTAGGATGCCGTATAGACGGCTAAGGCGGGGAGGAGGCGCTAGGAACGCCGACGATCATAGGAGAGCATGCTCTGGAGGATGAACTCGGCGATCCGCCGGCGATCGTCCTGCTGGATGTCGGAAAAGTAGATGGCGATGAGATAGGAGGGCTGACCGCCGGCCGAGGCCTGCCGCTCCTGGCGGACCACGACGCCGACGCATCGAATCCAGTGATTCCGGCCTCCCGGGGAAGGAGCGGTGGGAATATGAAGGAGCACCTCCAGCTTCGTCATCGGAACGATCGGCTGGGGAAGCTCGCAGAGGAGGCCGCCGCAGCTCAGGTTCTTGGTGCGAGCGGCCAGGACCTCGGGACCGAGGGAAATCTGGCAGGAGATCGCCTCGCAGATGCGGGGATATCTACGGCGCTCTGAGGAAGGCATCGTCTAAGAAATCCACCATCCGCCGAAGGTAGCTCTCTCTCTGCAGATAGAAACAGCCCACATGCTCCGCCCCCTCAACCAGCCACAGTTGCTTCGGTTCCCCCGCGGATCGAAATAGGATCTGCGCCTCTTCGGGAGGAATGCCCCTGTCCTTGGTTCCATGAATGAGGAAGAGGGGCCGCGGCGCGATCTTCCCGACGGCAAGGGCAGGGCTCAAATCCCGCATCCGGCAGCCCAGCCGAAGCTGGGTCGCCCAGATCACCATCTGCCCCAAGGGGATCCGAGGGATATGATACGCCATCCATTGGGTCCTCGCAACAGCCCTGGCCAGATCCGCGTAAGCGGAGTCGCTCACCACAGCCCGGATTTTGGGCAGGCGGGCCGCGGCCAACAGCGCGATCGCACCTCCCATCGAGACGCCGTAACAGCCGAGGGGAAGCTTGCTCAGGGCAGGCTCCTGCGAGAGGAAGGTGATGACCGCCTCGATGTCCAGGATCTCCCTCTTCCCGAAGGAGAAGATCTTGCCGCCGGAGGCCCCGTGGCCGCGGAAGTCGATCAGGATCAGGTGATAGGAGCCTTGACGATGGAGGGATTGGACCAGGTCAAGGAGATCCGCCTTGGAGGTGCCGAAGCCGTGGAGGAGCAGCAGCAGCCCCTTCGGAGCCGGGTGCGGGATCGACCAGCCGGCGATCGGGATTCCGTCCGAGGCGGTCAGCCGGATCGGCGTCCAGGAGAGGCCATATTCCCCAGGCGTCACGGGAGGACAGTAGCGGGCCTGATGGATCACCCGGGAGGAACCGATCAGACCCCAGAAGAGGCAGGCGAATGCGAAGGAGAGAAACAGGAGGATCTTAGAGACTCTCTTTGACGCCCCCCAGCCACTTGGAGTAAACGAAGTCCAGCATCCGGGCCAGATCCAGCGGCTTCATCGAGAGGAGCCGAAGGCCGGCCCCGATCCCTGCTCGATCCCGGGCGTCTCTGGTCCACGTGACCTGGGCGGTGGCGAAGATCGGCACGTTGTCGCCCGGGACCCGAAAGGTGAAGTCGACATGCTCCCCCTGCTCCAGCTGGCGCGGAAGCAGCACCCCCAATCCCTCGCGGCAGAAATCGCGGACCTTCGCCTGACCCGAAACCATGGAGGGCCCCTTGGCCCAATACTCCGCCTCCAGCTCCGTGGCAATCCGAAAGAATTTCCTCCGTTCCTTGATTGGCATGGTCTCTCCTATCCCAACATCGCGACCGCGTCGACCGGCCGGTTATTGAGCAAGCCCTTCCTGTGGGCCCTCAAGAAAGCCTGCACCACCACCGGGTCAAACTGCGTCCCGGAACACTCCTCGATCTCCGCCAAGGCCACCGATTCGGGAAGGTGCCTTCGATAAGGCCGATCCGTGGTCATGGTGTCAAAGGTGTCGGCCACCGAGATGATCCGCGTCATCAAGGGGATCTCGGTGCCGCGCAATCCGTCGGGATATCCCTTCCCGTCGAAACGCTCGTGATGGGCCTTCACCGCCTTGGACACATCCTCCATCCCTTTGATCGGCTGCAGGATGATGGCTCCCACGAGGGGATGCTCCTGCATCTTGACCAGCTCCTTCGGGGTCAGCTTCCCTTTCTTGCGAAGGATCTCATCCGGGACGCCGATCTTTCCGATGTCATGGAGGAGGGCGGCGATCTTCAGCTTCTCCTTAAAGCTGGAGACGGCCACCATCTCGGGGTGAAGCCCCAGTTCCTCCGAGATGGCCATGGCATACTCGGTGCATCGCTCCGTATGCCCATGGGTGTAGGGGTCGCGGGCGTCCACCGCCGCCGCCAGGGCGATCGCGGTATGGATGAAGAGACGATGCTCCCTCTGGTAGAGCTCCTCGATCTGGCGCATCCGCTCGAAGAGCTGCTCGTAGAGGGCGGTGTTCTCCAGGGCGATGGCCCCCTCGCTGGCCAGGGTGGAAAGGACGTCCAGATCCTCCGGCGTGTAGGGGGCTCCGGAAAGCTTATCCCCCAAGACGAGGAAACCGAGCATCTGCGACTTGCTGAAGGCCGGAACGCAAACCTTGGCCCCCAGGCGCCCCATCTCCGTCTGGATCTCCGCCAGGGTGCGCTGGAGAACGGTCCGATGAGGAAAGAGCTTCTCCCGCTGCAGCCAGCGCTGGACCTCCTCCAGGGTGAGGGCCTCCTTCTTCTCCTCCAGCCAGTTCACCAGCGAGTTGTCCCGAGCCGCCGTCAATCCGATCGGGCGCTTCTCCCGGCCCCGGCTGACCTTCAGGGTGTAATGGTCGCTGGAGCGGTGAAGGATCCCCACGTGGGTGATCCGCACCCTCATCCCGATGAAGTGGACCATCAGCTTCAAGAGGCGGTCGGCGGAGGTGAATTTGGACATCCCTTTGGAGGCCTCCTTCAGCGTCTTCTGCCACTCGTACCTGCGCTGGAACAGAAGGCGGTCAGTGAGCCGCCTCAGCCAGGTGTCCAGGGGACGGACCAGGCCGGTCACGATGCTCAGGGCGACGGCGCACATCCAGAGGACCCGCTTGTCCAAAGCCTGCGGACCGTAGAAGAGCCACTGCCCCAGAAAGACCACCACCACGACGAAGAGGCCCACGAGGATCGAGTAGAGGCCGGCGTAGATCAGGGTGTTCTTGATGACGATCGAGATGTCCATCATCCGCCAGCGGATGATGGCGTAGCTGATCAGCGCGTAGAAGATCAGCAGCCCCTGCCCGACCGGAGGAATCGCAATCCCGAAGGCGAGCGGGGTCATGGAGAGGAAGGACGCCAGGCCGATGACGGAGGCGCCGATCAAGTACTTGAGCTGATTCCTCCTGTACCCGGCCTGGCCCCGGTACGCCCTGAGGAGGATCCACAAGGAGATCAGGAAGGAGCCGAGAAACCAGGCGACAAAGGTTCCATAGAAAGGTCCGGCGACCGGGTAGTACCGGAACAGGAACTCCGTCTGGAGATCTTGTATCAACAGCGGAGAGAAGCCCAACAGGGCAAAGACGCCGGCGATGCGGAGATTCCAGCGGGACAGCCCCCCGTACCGCCCGTTTCCATCCAAGAGGACCAGATTGAATTCCAGGAAGAAGGCGGGGATCAGGCTGAAGGCCACCTGGGCCGTCCGGGCCAACCGGAACGCCCAATCGATGCTCGGCGCATTGGCCATCGCTCCGGTCGCCAGGGCCCACACACCGATCGCCAGGGAGAGCCGAAACCAGGAACGGTTCAGGGCTCCCCGCCGGTTCCTCGCGTAGACAAAGAGCCCCAGCCCAAGGCTGGCCACGGCGGTGGCGAATAATCCCCAGGTCCCCAACGGCAGAGGCATGATCAGGGAGAATTCCCCACGAGCCCGTGAGCGATGGCGGTCCTCCGGATGACCTCTCCCAGACGAATGAGACCCGCCCGAGTGAAGCTTTCGTTGTAGACGATCTTCACACCCCGCCTGCTCAGGTCCTCGACCTGGGCGTTCTGGCTCGACGGCAGGACGGAGCCCGGCCCATGGATGATCAGCTCCTTGGGCCGGGCCGGCGAGGCCATTGCCTTCACCGCCAACTCACCCGACGGGCCCAGCATGGTGAGGTCGACCAGAAGGATGTCAGGCCGCACCGACTCCAGCAGATGAAGGGCCTCCTCCGTGGAGTAAGCCGCGGAAACCCGATAGGTTCCCCTGCTCTTCTCCGGATCGGAGAAGAAGACCTCCTTCAGCTTATAGGTGTACTCCGAAGGCTCGACAAAAAGCAGCCCCGCCTTCGGCAACGGCTCGTCCGCTGTGGGAGCGGCCGGCTCGAAGAATTCCGGCCTGACCTGTGGCCTGCCCGCCAGGACCCCCTGGATGCTGGAGGTCAGCGCCTCGATCCCGAACGGCTTGATCAGGAAGCCGTCCACCCCCAACTGCTCCACCATCTCCTGGAACTGCACGTCGTAGGCGGTGACCACGATGACCTTGGTGGAGGGGCTCTTTGCCCGGATGAACTTCAAGACCTCGACCCCGTTGACCCCGGGCATCTTCATGTCCAGCAGGACCAGGTCGATCGCGTGCTGGTGAAGGTACCGCATGGCCTGCAGGCCATCCAGGGCGGTGAGCATCTCGTACCCCTTGCCTAGGAAATAGGCCTGGAGAGCGAAGGTCACCTCCGGCTCGTCGTCTACCACAAGGACCCGTCTCGTCTTGACCCCCTCAGTCTCCACAGGCCACCCCTAAAATAAAAACGTCTACGGAAAGCCCGTAGACGTTTAGCCCCTCGCTTGCTCGGGGAGTCACTAGCCGTACACAGCCATTTCCCTGTCTCCTGCCCCCTCCAGATCCGAGGACGCAACCCATCGGATCACCTCCCTCATTTTGAAACGAAGGATGATTGCAGTGAAACCACCATCCTCGCGATCTAAAGGGCACAACATTAGTGAAGTATAGGGATTCTCCCCGAGGGTGTCAACCTGTTTTTTCGAGAATGTTTTTTCAAGAAGCTTTAGGGGGAGGTCCCGCTGTTGGAGAACCAACCCCCCGTGAGGGCGTCGATCTGGGCGGTCAGCTCTTCGATCCGGAGCGAGCGCTCCGTCTTCAGGACAGGGTCCTCGGAGGGATTGCCCTGAAACTCGGCCAGGAGGCGCCTTCGCTCGAAATAGAGCCGGGTCACCCCCTCCAGGAGATCCTGCCGGAGCTGCACCATGAGCCGGGAACGGACATCGATGCTGGTCTGATCCGGGTTCCAGACGAGATTGGCAAGATCCCAGGTGAACCCGAAGCCGAGACTCAACGATTGGTCCTCCGGCCCTATCGCGAAGTTGGTTTTCCCTCCGGAGGTGGCGGAGGCAATGGTCTTGTCGGTGTCCTGGTTCAGATTGACGGAGAACTTGGGGAAGAAATTCCGCCAAGCGGCCCCGGCGCGCCAGGCTCGGATCTTCTGCGGCATCACCTCTCCATACCGGATGGCCGCCTCCTGGACCTCGCGAATGGAGGGTTCATGAAGCAGCCCCAGCGCAACTCCTCCCAGCGCAGGCTGCTCTCCCTCGAGAATCACCTTGGCTGGAGCTACTGCGGGTACCCGAAACAATCCCTTCTCTGTCCCCACCCAAAGGTGATCTCCGGTCGAGTCTAAGCCCGCAGAATAGATTCGGCCGGCAGGCAGGCCTTCACGGATGGAGCTCCAGGCCGCCTGCGATTCCGAATAGTGGAAAAGGCCATCCTCAGTGGCGGCGTAAAGAGAACCGGGGCTTCTGGAATCGAGCAGGATCTGGCCAACACGGGGAGTCCCGGCACCGATGGTGGGAAGGCCCTGCCAGGTGGCTCCGCCATCCGGACTCTTGACGACGCCCCGGCCTGCTCCCAGATAAAGGATGCCGGTCCCCGAGGCAATGGCCAGGCCGCCGGATTCAAGAGACGGAGCCTCCTCAGGTTCCTCCGCCTCTTCACTGGAAGGCCCCTCCTGATCCCGGCGGGAGACCCAGACCCGGTTCCAGGTCTCTGCGCGATCATCGGAGCGGAAGAGCCCTGCTCGGGTCAAGGCATAGCAGAGATGGGGATTAACCGGATGAAACGCCAAGGCCAAGACCGCTCCCATCGCTCCCGTCTGTCCGACCGGATTCCAGCTTGAGCCCCTATCCGAACCGCGCCAAATCCCCTGTTCGGTCCCGACCAGAACCGTGCCCGGTGCCGCCGGATCAATGACGAGGCAAGAAACCGGGCCCTTCAGGCTGAGGAGTCGGCGCCACTGCTTTCCATCATCCCGGGAGGAGAAGATCCCTCTCTCCGTCGCCACGTAGAGGACCGGCGGATCGCCGGGACCCAAGGCTACGGTTCGCAGCCCCTCCAGGAGGCGCCTGGTAAAGATCCGCCTCCAGCCCTTCCCGCCGTCGGAAGAGCGGTACAGGCCTTCCCGGGTGGCAGCGTACAGCGAATCCCCGCCCCGAGGCGGCGAGTAGACACAGAGCACCGGCCCCCGAATCCCCTGCACCGGCGAAACCGGCTGGGAGACCAGGGGCAACACGGAGGTGGCCGTCGCTTCGAACACCCTGAGGCAGAGGAAGCCGACCCCGATCCCTGCCAGGATAATGGCGATCCCCGATCGAAATCTCTTCATGTCATTCCTCCTTTGGCTATTTCCTTATCATATATTATGTTTGCTTATTATGCAATAAGCATGATTTCATCTTCCAGCAAACTTACGGCTTGACGGGGGAAAAGGGGCGTGGTAACTTCCTCTGTGCGATGATACCGATCGGCAGGAAGATCCGGGAGCTGCGGCTCGCGAGGGATTGGACGCTGGCGGAACTGGCCAAGCGCTCCGGGGTGGCCCTCTCCTCCCTGAGCCGGATCGAGACCGGGAAGATGACCGGGACCCTTGAATCCCATCTCCAGATCGCTCGGGCCTTCGCGATCCGGCTGCAGGAGCTGTACGAAGGGCTCGACTCGGCGGGGGCCGCTCTCGAGCTGCGGAAGGGATCGCTCGAACCGGCAAGGCTCCTCACCGGAAAGGGAACGGACCTGACACTGCTCGTTTCCGGAGCGCTCCGAAAGAAGATGCTTCCCGTGACGGCCGCCCTTCAGCCGGGCAAGAGCACTCAGCCGGAGCAAGGTTCTGCCGGAGCCGAGGGATTTCTCTTTGTGTTGAAGGGAAGATTAGATCTTACGGTGGGAAAGGAACGGGTCGAGATGGACGCCGGGGACAGCGCCTATTTCCAGGCCTCTCTTCCCCACCAGATGAAGAACGCCGGCTCAGGCACAGCCCTCGTCCTTCGAGTCACCTCTCCCCCCACCCTCTAGCAGTCTGCTGAAAAAGGGGCATCTGCTTCGTTGCGCGCTGCGCTCCCTTGTGCGGCGTATACCCAACATACGCCTCCGCGGTCGCTTGCGCGCGCCTTGCATCTGCCACCTTTTTGAGCAGACTACTTCCGCGGGGGGTTTTCAGCACCCTGCTAGGCCTGTTCGACGACGAGGGGATAGCGCACCTTGAGATCCCCGTTCAAGAGGACCTCCACCGCGTACTCCCCAGGCTGGGGAAGCTCCAGGCTGCCGAAGCGGGCGATCACGGAATGCCGGGCCTTCAGGGTAGCGAGCTGGAAGCTGGTTTCCTGATCGCGAGCCAGCTCCTGGCCGCCGGGGTCGAGGATCCTGCTGTACTGGCGGAAGGTCCCCGCCCCGCCGATCCAGCCGTTGACGATAAAGAGGGCGGGATGCAACGCGGGGAATTCTCTCGCCCCGATCGTCTCAAAGAGGCCGATCAGGATGAACTTTCCGTTTTCCTCCCGACGCACGTCGTCGCAAAGGATCGAATAGAGGAGCGCCGGTTCAATCGTGGTAGAGATAGGGGAAGGGTTCACGACTTTAAGAGGGGGGCCGGCTTATGCCTTGGAACCCGCCCTGTCAACGACCGCTTCAATGCGGGACCTGTCCTGAGGGGACAGCTCCGAGAACTCCACCCCGGTGTCGTAGGTCGCTCCCTTTCTGAACTCCCGGCGGCGCACGACCCAAACAACCGTTCCCTCCAGCCTCAGCGGATGGCCGCTGTCTTTCAAATCAAGCTCCAGCTGAACGGGGGAGAAGATCTCCAACCCCTTCTCCAAAAGGAGGCAAACGCCGCCCAGACCGATATTCTCCGTCACCGCGGAGATGGCCGAGGAGGCCTTCCTTTCCGGTGTCACCCTGACGACGCACCGGTATTTCACCCGAGGGAATTGTCGCTGATTCATTCCTTGCCACACGGCACCGGGTTCTCCTTTCCCACTCTTTATAGAGGATATCAAATCAAATTGCAAGCGGGTTCTCGCCGTGGTACGCTGTGGCGAGACGGGACTATGTACGAGGCCTTCTACGGATTTCGAGAAAGACCTTTTCACGTCACGGCCGATCCTTCGTTTCTTTACCCTTCACACCATCACCAGGAGGCCATGGCCCATCTCATCTATGGGATCCGCCAGCGGCTGGGCTTCCTCCTGATCACCGGCGAGGTGGGAACCGGCAAGACCACCTTGGCCAAAGCGCTCGTGGACCAGGTGGGCGATCCGGCAAGGACAGCCCTGATCCTGAATCCGTCACTGAGCGGGACGGAGCTTCTCAAGGCGGCCCTGCGGGATTTCGGCGTTCAGTTGAGAGGATCCACCCGAGGGGATTTTCTCCGGGCGATCGAGCGGTTCCTTCTGGCCCAGGCGGATCGCGGAGGGATCAGCGTGCTGATCGTGGACGAGGCCCAGGCGGTCAGCCCAAACGCCCTGGAACAGGTGCGGCTGCTCTCCAACATCGAGACCGCGAAGGAGAAGCTGCTCCAGATCGTTCTGGTGGGTCAGCCTGAAGTGGAGGAACGGCTCCTGCGCGACCCGCGCCTGCGAGCCCTCAACCAGCGGATCGCCGTGCGGTACCGGATCGACCCGCTGAGCGACGCGGAGGTGGGTGAGTATATCGAACACCGGCTCCGGATCGCCAGCCGCGGGAACGGCGCTCCAACCTTTACCCCGGCGGCGATCCTCCGGATCGCGGCGGCGACGGGGGGAATCCCCCGCCGGATCAACCTTCTATGCGATCGGGTTCTGCTCAGCGGTTTCGTACGAGAGTCCAAGACCCTCCATGAAGCGATGGTGGAGGAGGTCTTAAAAGAGAAGGAGGAGAGGAATGAGCTTGATTGCCGATGCACTGCGTAAGGCGGGAATGCGATCCCCTGTTTCTCCGCGTGCCCCTCTGAATCCAAGGGCCCGCTGGACGAGAGGAGCCCTGTTGATCGGAGGGGTCGGGCTGCTGCTGACCGCCCTCACCCATCTGCCTCCTCCGCGCGGAACCGAGGGACCTTCTTCGGTCCCGACTCCCCCACCCGCTCCATCTCCGGAGGCCCCCATCTTGGATCCGGCCCCGGCGACGGAGCAGGCCCCCTCCACCCCGCCGCCTCCCGCCGCGCTCCTGCGCGCCGCCGAGAACCCGTGGCGCCTCAACGGGATCATCCGGGGCGGGGATGGAAGATCCATCGCCCTGATCAACGAC
>JACPXR010000080.1 GCA_016196465.1 Candidatus Omnitrophota bacterium
CAAAATCCACCGGAAGTTTTCGGCTGGTCGGAGGAGGCTCCATACGATGGGATCCTCACTTTTGCTCAGGCGAGTGATGTTGTCGCCCGAAGAGATCTCCTGCGGCAACTCCGAGTAGGGGGCCGCCTGGTGTTGCCATGGGCGGAATCAGCGGATCCGGAAGCCGGCTCCATACTCGAAGTCTATGAACGGGAGCCGAACATCACAGCGAATCCGCAGGTTTTAAGTCGGTTGGAGGATGTCCGGTTTGTGCCGCTTCAGATCCCACCGTTCAGCATACAGCAGCCGGACCGCGCTGGGCTGGAGGAGGCCATCAGGTCGATTCCGCGTGGCACTCCATTTTCAGAGGTACAGAGTCTTCGCGGGCAGAAGGAGCTTCGGAGGGTTCCTTCCCAGGCCCTCGGCCTTCCTGGGGCGGACAGCCGGTTTATCTTTGAAGTGTCAGAAGTTGCCGCGGGGCCGGTCGAGATGTTGATCACGCACCTGGCCAGCGGCAACCGCTGGTTCGGAAAGTTTCGGCTCCTCGAGAGAGGTCTCTTTGTAGAATCCAATGGGAATGGCTTTGTGGGTCTGAAGGTGGAGACTCTTGCGCAGGAGAGGATCGCACACTTCTGGATCGACGTGGACGGGGGGAAGCTCGTTCGATCGGCAGAAGCCATTCCTGCTGATGTGGGACAATGGCGGCTAGATCTACGCAGACTCGACGCTCAGGACTCCGCCGTCTCTCTCACGCGAGCCGGCGGGCTAGAGGAGCAAGTCGGGCAATTCCAGAAAAGACGGCGAGAAATCGATACCGGCCTCTAGTGGGCTTCCGAGGAGGGAGAGGCAGCTTCCGTCCGCTCTTGGCCGGTGCGCTGGTCGAGAAAGAAACTGGATTTGCCTGTGGTTTTGGAGGTGATCTTCGCCTTCTTCTTCACCTCGGCGCAGATGTTGGTGACCTCCGCGTAAGAGGTGAGCTCCCGGTGGGCGTTCGTGACGCCGGCCAGTGAGATCGTCATCAGGGGGAACTGCTTGACGTTCCCCTCCCGGTCCTTCGAGATGATATGGCCCTGCTCCCTGTCTTCGGGTGAGTAGAGCTCCCTGATCCGGGTATCGAATTCCGAGCACAGGTGATCGGTGACGGCCTGCGCCTTCTCCGGCGTGGTGAGGAGGATGAAGTCGTCCCCCCCCTCGTGACCGATGAAATCGCCCGGGATCCCCTTCTTGATCGCCTCCTTCATGATCTGGGCGGTCAGTTTGATCGCCTGGTCGCCGGCGCCGATGCCGTACTTGTCGTTGAAGGCCTTGAAGTTGTCCAGGTCCGAGTAGACGGCGACGAACTTTCTCTTTCCCTTGATCCGCTTCTCGATCTCCTCGTGGATGACGTTGTTGCCGGGAAGTTTCGTCAAGGGGTTGGCGTTCTCCGCCCGCTCCTTCATCTTGACGAGGGCGGAGGTCATCCCGTTGAATGTCTCGGCGAGCTCCCCCAGCTCGTCTTCGGTGGGGACGCTCACTTGAAGCCCCAGGTTGCCGGCGGCGACGTCCTTTGTGGCGTCGTTGAGGATTTGAATCGGTCCGAGGATCGCCCGGATCAAGAGGAGGCACAAAGGAACCATGACGAGGACCACCCCCACGGCCACGAGGATGCACAAGGTTCCCACCTGCTGGATGGCCACTCCCATGTTTCCCAGGGAATAGCGGAAGATGGCGACGTACTGCGGCACGTCGTCGATGGTGACGGGGGCGTAGAAGATGACCTCAGAAGGTTCCACCTGAGAGTGGAACCAGGTTTGCGGAGAGTAATGGCCCACCGCGTATTTGGAGCGCTGGGCATCTTCGCTGGAGAGCTGGGATCCTCTTAACCCGTGATCGGAAGAGGCGACGACCTTCCCTTTGAGGTCCACCACGCTCGTTTCTTCCACGAGCTGACCCTCCTTGAGGAGGGGGATCATCCTCTCAAAGGCGGCGGGAGGGTTGCCCGCCCGGAGGGTCGAGAGAAGGGTCCGTTCGAAAGCCCCCTTGGCGGCGAAGGTGCCCACCCGGGCCCGGTACTGGTTGTTTTGGGTGATGACGGTCAGCTGCCGGGTCAAGAGGAGCGCTGTGAATGCCGCGATGAGGACGACAGCAAAGAGGGCGATCAGACTGATGATCCGGTAGCGCAGGGTGAATTGAACGCTCACAAACGGAAGCTTACCACAGGGCTTCTTTGCCCGTCAAACCTCGCCGAGGAGGGCGCCGACTTTGGCTTGGACCTGGGTTTGAGTGAACGGCTTGGGGAGGTAGTCGTCGGCGCCCGCGTTGATCGCCTCGGAGACGACGTCGCTGGCTTCGTAGCCGCTCACCATGAGCACCTTCAGATCGGGCTTGATCTTCCGCACCTCGCGAAGGGTGTCCAGGCCGTTCATCTTCGGCATCTTGATGTCCATGATCAAGAGGTCCAGCTTCTCTCGGCGAAGGAAGGCCAGGGCCTCCTCGCCGTTGTGGGCGTAGGAGAGGGTGTGGGCCTTTCCCAGAATTATCATCAGCGATTCCCGGATTCCCGGCTCATCGTCGCAGATCAGAATGTGGGTTCTTTTCATCTTTTGAATCTTCAACCTCCTTCCCTTACAAGGCCGAGGGGCTGGTGACTGAAATCAATCGAGCGGTCTCGGAACTCACGTTTCCAAACTGATGATGAAACGACGCCTTGAAATAAAGGGTCCCCCCCTGCCGGATCTCATAACGGTTGGAACCCACCGCGGCCTCCACCGCTCCTTCCAGAACGAAGATCCAGCGTTCGGTGGGCCTGCGGTACTGTTCAAGGGTCGTTTTCCCGCCCGGCTTGAGGATGACAAGCTGCGGGAGCATCTGCTTGCTGGAGACCTGCCTTGCCAGAAGGATCGAAGAGGCCTTTTCATCGTAGAGGAAGGTCTCGGCCTCTTCCGCCGCCGTTTCCAGGAGGGCCGCTTCCTCCTCTGCGGCCTGCAGCCCCCGGTACAGTTCCACAATGGAGAGGTTCAGCGCTTCGGCAATTCGCCGATGGGTCCGGAAGGTTCCTGTCCCCTTGCCGTTTTCGATCCGGCTGAGGGTGGCCAGAGCCAAATTCGCCTTTTCGGCCAGTTGTTCCAGACTCAGCCCATGCTCTTTTCTGAGAGCCCGGATCCTGGCCCCTATTTCAATGGAAGTCTCCATATCCTTCGGATTTCTATCAGTAGTTTACACGAAGAAATAAGATCATGTCAATAAAAATTTACATTATTTATAAAAAATTGAAAATAGACTTGACAAAATTTGAAATATAGGCCATCCTTATCTTGGTAGTAGCCAAAAGGAGGAAGGAGTTGTGGATAGAAAGGTGTTGATTGGGCTTTTCCTGGAGGGGATGCGTTATCCCCGGGGCAAGCACCAGCTTTGGGTGGAAAGGTGTTTGGAGCTCAACGTCCGGCCCGATGAGGTGGTGGAACTGGACGAGTATGAGGATTTCTCAACCCAGAAGAAAAAAACGCCCCCCGCCGCCCGCCCGAGAAAGGGGGGCGCGCCGCGCGAGATGTTCCACGTGGGCCGCTCGGTCCTCCACCTGAAGGAGGGCCGGGTGATCGAGAAAGAGGGTTCCGGCTGGCCGGACCGAAAAAAATCTTGACAAGGCCCGCCCCCAGTGTTAAAAAGGAGACCGGTTGGAGCCGAAATGGCTCTAAACCAGAAGGAGAAAAGTCTCGTTTGAGACGATTCTTTGAGACCTTTGGATAATTAGGCAAATCGGTTCGGAGGAGACTTTCCTTCTCAAGGGCGTCGACTTCGGCGCCCTTTTTTTATTCTCAAGCTTCTGGCTCTTTGACAATCTGGATATTGACCCTGTCGTGAATGAAATGCGTCCTAAAGTGGGCGTTTTTGAGAAGTCGGTCAACTCTCTTGATGGAACTTTAATGGAGAGTTTGATCCTGGCTCAGAGCGAACGCTGGCGGCGTGGTTGAGGCATGCAAGTCGAGCGGGTTATTTGGTCTGAAGTTCCTTGAAGCCGCAAGGCGGATGGGGATGGATGACTGGATAACTAGCGGCAAACGGGTGCGTAACGCGTGGGTGATTTGCCCTCGAGCGGGGGATAACACTCCGAAAGGGGTGCTAATACCGCATAAGCTCACGGTCTCGCAAGGGACTGGGAGAAAAGCCGGGGACCGCAAGGCCTGGCACTTGAGGATGAGCCCGCGTCCCATCAGCTAGTTGGTAGGGTAATGGCCTACCAAGGCGATGACGGGTAGCTGGCCTGAGAGGGTGGTCAGCCACACTGGGACTGAGACACTGCCCAGA
>JACPXR010000083.1 GCA_016196465.1 Candidatus Omnitrophota bacterium
AGATCGATCCCTTCCTTATCGACATCCATCCCGATGTACCGTATGCTTTTCATTGGCGTGATCTCCTTTCGCATGTGGTAACCCTTTCGCTTGGGCTAACCCACGATACTGCGAGTACAGGGGGTCACGCCATATTGTCTGCGCCTGCCTTCGGTCGCCCTTCGCGCGCCTCTGCGCTGCGCCAGACCAACGCCGGCGCGGAGGAATCCCCGGTCCGCAGGGAACTCCGCGATCAATTCGGTCCTGCTTCGTCCGGGCTGGAGGAAAGCGAGTTACCCAAAGGGTGGCGCAAGGTTCCCCTCGACCAAACCCTGAAAATCCTCAGGCAAATTCCCCCTCAGGTCGGCATCACCCAACTGCATACGCTCGATCCGAAGGGGGAAGTTTACCCCCTCGATTCCGATTTTTCCGGTCCGTTGAACCGGGCGATGCGAGTTTGGAATGCTGGTTCAGCTGTTTTCGCGCCCCCGGGAGCTTCCGCGATCGCCGTCAGCTCCCTCCTGCAGCAGAGCGCCCTCTTTTGGCCTAAGCCGCCACTGGTCTTTGTCCCGAAGGGCGACACCCTGTCTGTGCATCTGGTGCGGACAGACTGGCGGCCTTGGTTGCTGAATCTTTTTGAGGCGGAGAAGAGTTCCCGAACTGTCGTGCTTTGGAACTACATCACCCAAAGGTCCCAAGAAACGATCTGGTTTGGCCTCGTGGGATTCGATGTCCCCACAAACACGGCGACTCTCGGAGTTTACGCTGGCACGGAAAGGCCTGGGCGGATCCGGGTATTTCGCAATGGAGATCTTCCGGGGCTCCTGGGCGCCTCCGACGGATTCCTCACGGCAGAGCCGCCGGCCGGAACAGTTTCAGAACGCTTTGGCGAGTTAGGAACGCTTCAGCCCGAGGGCTGGAGCCAGTTTAAAGTCAAACCCGGAGACCGCCTGATGGTTCTACAGATTCCAGATAACGATCAAATTCGAGGCGCCGTTTGGATTGCCACGGCCCGGGTGGAGTTCTTGGATTCTTCGTCTTCGAGTGTAGAGCTGAAGGTGTTCGGGCTTAACGGAGCTAAGCTGGCAAGCGGCAGGAGTGTGGTGCGCGGCGACGAAGCAGGCAATCTGAAACTCCATCCTCATCCGGCGCTGCCCGCTGTGCCAGTCCCAGCGGCCGCGGAACCAGCAGCCAGCGGCGAGTTGTCTGCGCGCGAGGCGGCCCAGAGGATCCTTTCCGACAGAGAAGCGGACGCTGTTTTTCTCCCGCGGCCGATTGAACAAACTCTCTCCTTGGGCGCTCTCGATGAAGATCGCATGGAGGAGCTGATCGCAGCTGTTCTTGAGGAAGCGAAGGTTTCCTCGGTTTTAGTTCCGCCCAGCGGCCAGACCTTGGCGGCTGTCACCGCCTCTCTCCACAAAAAAGGGTGGAAAAGCGTCCTGAATAGAGCTCAACCGCCTCCGCCGGTCCTCCTGGTCAAAGAGGGGACAACCTACTCCGTTGTGCGAGTCAACTTCAGATCTCTCACCCTGCATCTTCATCCTCTCCGTGACCGAAGTCGCATGAGCGCGATTTGGCATTACCGGCCGGATAGGCCCGGCGAGGCGGCCTGGATCGCGGTGGAGGGAGTCCAAAGCACCCCCCACAGCAAGCGGGTGACGTTGGAGGTTCTTGCCCCGCCGAATGTTCTCATCTACACGTCGTCCCAGTGGAAAACAATCCTCAAGCGAATGGGGAATCTCAATCACCTCCGGCAGGATATCCCGCGCGATGAGCTTCTGCGCCTGCTTCAGCGGGATCGCATCGGCTCGAGCCCCGGTTGGAGGATTCTGCGGGGATTGGGCCAGGGGGACTCCGCCGTCTTTCTGGAAACCAGCGATCCCGATCCGGCCCGATGGCGCGTCATGGGGCGTCTCATCGTCTCCTCGATTTCTCCCAGGGAGCGGAGCGTTCGGCTGATCCTTCCCATCCTTGGGGATGTCTGGGCGGACGAGAAGCATGAGATCTGGACAAGGGCGCGGCAGGCAGGGGTGGTTGTGGAAACCCCTCCCCCCTTGCGGGAAGACGCCCACTTGCTCAAAACCTTCTTGCTCTTCGGAGATCCGGGGGATCGAGCGTCGATCAAGGAGGTTCTCGAAAGATATAGTCCACGTGCCCGTCTCTTCTCGCCGGATACGGTCTCGGAAGCGCTGACTACCTTGGAGACCCATCGAATCGATGCCATCGTGACAGCCCTCGGCAAGAGCGAGACTGGCGAGAACTCTGGGTTTGAGTTCATCCAAAGGGTGAATCAACGCTGGGAGGACAACAGGCCCCAGATCGGCGTTTTTTCCTACAGTGTAGAAGAAAGGGATGAGGATGTCCGACGGCTCCTGGAATCGGAACAAGCGGATCTGGCCAGACAGAAACCTCAAAGCCGTGAGCCGGGAGCGTTCTACACAGCCACGTGGAATCTCCTGCAGGCGATGGAAGGCTTCGCGCACGGAAACGGCGGTCCTAAGGGTGGCCTGGAGGAGAAGATCCGGTTTGAGAAGACCGGGGAGAATCTGGGGGTGCACGGGTTCCTGTTGGAAAGGGAGGGGATTCGGTACGCGCGGCTATTTGCCTTGGCATTCGAGCAGGGTTTCCGGGTGCCGTTTGCTGGAGTGGCCACGGTGGAGCAGATCGACCAATTGACAGAGGAGCTGCCGCAGGTTACCCAATGGATTATTCGGGAACAAATGGTGGCAAGCGATGGGATAGGCCAGGTTGCGGCACGTGACAAAGCGGAGGGGATTCTGCGCAAGTCGGTTCCGCTTCGGGATCCACCTCTTTTGGTCATCACTCGGGTCACCGAGCTCTGGGACAATCTGGCCGAGCAGGTTCGGCAGTATCTGCGCCTGGTGGGGTTGCGCTTCAAGGAGGACCAGGATCGCAATCGGGCGCTGGAACTGCTGCGCTCCGCCTAAAGGCCCTTTTTTGTTTGACCTGTGTTTGCAGATTATGCTAATTTTTAGGCATGATCTTCACCCCGCAGGAACGGAAGGCCCTCTGGTTTCTTCTGGGGATCTCTTTCCTTGGGATTGCCGTGACCGGGGCCAACCGGTTTCTTCCCTCCTCCCCCTCTTTTGCGCCGGAGCTGAGTGTCTCGGTGAACCGGGCAGGGGCTTCCGAGCTCGCGGCCCTTCCGGGGATCGGAAAGGTCTTGGCCCGGCGGATCGTGGCGGATCGATCAAAAAATGGACTGTTCCTCACCTTGGCTGATCTGAAGCGGGTCAAAGGGGTGGCGGATAAAACGCTTGGGAATCTCAAAGGGCTCGTCCGCTTCGACTGATGCGTGCCCCCCTTGCTTTCCTCGCCCTCGCCTTCAGTGTAGGTATCGGTCTGGCATGGTGGTTGAAGCTTACGTCCCTGGTTCTCTGGAGTCTCGCTGCTATTGTCATTGGGATTTTTCTGTGGAAACGACACCGACCAGGATTGGCGAGTCTATGCCTTTTGATCCTTGTCATGTTGCTTGGTGCTTTCCGTGCCTGGAATGATGGACAACCTCCGACAGATTCGATTGAACATTATCTGACTGCAGCTCCACAGCCGATCACCTGCGAAGGAATCATCATCAGCGATGTCGAGTGGATTTGTCCAGCCCAAGGGCCTGCACGTCGCCAAGGATGGTTTCAGATTACAGGCATCCGAAACGGAGAGAAATGGATCTCCGCCAGTGGGCAAGTACTATTGAAACTCCACGCTCACAATGTTCCATTGGCTTACGGTGATCGGGTTCGACTTTCCGGTTCGATTCGATGTCCTCGTCCTGCCTTGAAGGATGAGGATGGGAGGGAAACGCAGAGATTCAACGAGAGGAATTGGCTCTGGATTCATGGGGCTTCCGGAATACTGACGATCGCTGACTCGGAAGCAATCACCCGTCTGGATTCCACCCTGAACCTTTGGACTCGATATCGCCGTTGGGTTACCTCCTTTCGTTGGCAATTGAAACAAATAGGGCGATCTCTCCTTGGCCCTCTTGAAGTGGCATACCTGGAGGCGTTTCTTCTTGGGGATGGACGCGAAATCCCTCGAGAAGTCTGGGATGCCTTTAGGCAGGTGGGTGTCGTTCACGTTTTGGTCGTGTCAGGACTTCATGTGGGTTTGATTGCCTCCATCGGCCTGGTCGGTTTATCCCTTATTCGAGTTTCGAGGGTATTGCGCTATCACCTGCTCAGCATGGGACTCGTCACCTACTGTATTCTCACCGGAGGCAATCCGCCCATTCTTCGATCCACCATCATGGGAGTCCTACTTTGCTTTGGGAGGGTAGCAGGTCGTGAGGTTCCTGCGTTAAACAGTCTTGGGCTTTCAGCGATTCTCATCTTGGCCGTCAGTCCTCGCGCGCTGGCTGACGCGAGCTTTCAACTTTCTTTCGCCGCGGTCTTGGGATTGTTTACCTTGAGTCCCTTGTTTGCCAGATGGTTCAAGGTCGATGAGGGATCTGAAGGAACTGATCCTTTAGAAAAAGTGCGTCCTACTCCTGAGTCGGAGACGATCCTCCAGCGATGGAGACGTACCCTCTGGAGATGGACAGCTCAGGGGTTAGCGGCTTCCTGTGGAGCATGGGTCGCCATTACTCCAGTCGTAGCGTGGCATTTCCACACGTTTACTCCAATCGCTCTTATCGCCAATCTCGTCGTCATCCCCTGGAGTTCATTGCTGATCACGGTTGGCTTCTTGATCTACGCGACAGGATGGATAAGCTCCTTGATGGCTACGCCATTTGCCGCCACCTTCAGTTGGCTGGTATACGGATTAAATCAATTGGTCATCTGGTTGGCAGCCTTACCCGCCGCTTCTTGGAAATGGTAGCTGAAAATGATAGTGACCTGGGTTGTCCGAAAGCTGTCTGCTTTTCCTTTTGGGAGTTTTTCCTGGTAGGCCAAAAAAAGTTCCGCGCTCAGCGAATTCCATGCTAAAATAGATTTGTAAGTATCAACTCACCTTAACTAGAAAGGGGTGGGTGACGATGGGGGCTGAAATTCCCGCCAGTTCCGGGCCTCTCATCGAGCGTCGCAGGCTGCCGCGCTTGAGTGTCTCCGCTCCAGTCCAATTCCGAAACGTTTTAAAACCGAACGAACCTTTCTCCGGCTGTCTCACCCAGGACCTTTCCGCCAGCGGCGTGCGCTTGACCTCCAGCGCTTTTCTTCCCAAGGAGGAGCGGCTGGTTCTTCTCCTCCACCTGCCTGGGGTCTTGAAGGCCGTTCGGATGATCGGGCGGGTGGCCTGGTTGCGCCGGCACCGGTTTGCTGAAAGCTACGACTGCGGTCTCCAGTTCATCGAGATCACTCCCGAAGACAAAGGACTCATCGCCGGGGTTGTGGAGCGGGGGGTCTTCACCCGTCCCGCGCCGGCGATCTCCTAGATTTACACCCTCCTTTTTTCTGTGGTATCGTGAAAGAGCCCATGGAACGGATCTTCGTCTCGCTGCTGCTGCTCGGTCTCTTCGCCTCAGAGGCCCATGCCGTCTGGATCTGGACTCCTCAGAGCCGGCGCTGGGTGAACCCCAAATACGCCGCCAAGGACACACCCCGGGCTCAGATGGATTGGGCGATCGGCTTCTTCGAATCGGGGGACTACGCGAGGGCTTCCAAGGAGTTCGTTCGGCTGGTCCGGGCCACTCCTCGTTCGGAGATCGCCCCGGAAGCCCAATACCTGGCCGGCGTCTCCTACGAGATGCTGGACCGGCTGGGGGAGGCCTTCGCCGCCTACAAGAAGCTGGTGGAAACCTACCCTTTTTCCGCGCGATTCAAGGACGCCATCGAGCGGGAATTTTTCATCGGCGAGGCGTTTTTTTCCGGAAAGAAGATGAAGCTCATCGGTCCCTTGAAGCTCCCCGCCTCCCTGGACAAGGCGGTTGAGATCTATCAGCATGTGGTGGGGCAGGCCCCCTACGGCGACTACGGCGCCAGGTCGCAGTTCCGACTGGGCGAGGCGTTCCGGAAACAGCAGCGTTTTGAAGAGGCCAGCCGCGCCTTCCAGCGGGTCACCACCGAGTACCCGGCCTCCCCTCTGGCGGAGCAGGCGAAGTTCAACGTCGCCTTTTGCTCCTACCGGCTTTCCCTGAAGCCCAGCTACGACCAGTCGGCCACGGACGAGGCGATTCACTGGTTCGAGACTTTCATCGCCACTCATCCTGAGAGCGATCTCGTGCCCGAGGCCAGGGAGAGCTTGAAGCAGCTCAAAGAGTTCAAGGCCCAGGGGCTCCTCGAGGTGGCCTCTTTCTACGAAAAGCAGAGAAAGCATCAGAGCGCCGCCTTCTACTACCAGCAGGTGGCGGATCAGTATCCGGATTCGGCCTCAGCGGCTCAGGCGGTGGAGCGCCTCCAGGCGCTTGAAAGCAGCGGTAAGGATTAAGTGGTAAGGATTAAGCAAAAGATGAAATACGGAAATCGAATGAGGTTGTTGAAGGTTTTGTTTCTCAGCTTACCGCTGCTTTCAAGCGGCTGCGGCTATACGACGGGTCGGCTCCTTCCCGCCCACTACCGGACGATCTACGTCGAGCCCTTCACCAACAAGATCCCCATCACCGAGGAGGTGAGCGAGCGCTATGGGTTCCAGACCAGTCTTCCCGGACTGGAGGAGAAGGTCACCCGGGGGGTCATCGACCGCTTCCTCTTCGATGGAAACCTTCGGATCACGACGAAGCCGGAGCAGGCCGATCTCCTTCTAAACGGAAGCTTGATCGGCTTCTCCCGGCAGCCGATCCGCCAGCTCGATGACGACACGGTGGAGGAGTACCGCCTCAACCTCGCCTCGGTGATCACCGTCCGGGAGCCCGACGGGAAGGCCCTCTTTCGTGAGCAGGGGTTGATCGGGGACGCCACCTATTTTGTCTCCGGGCCCAGCGCCAAATCGGAGTCGTCCGCCGTGGACGATCTGGTGACCGATGTCTCCCGCCGGGTGGTGGA
>JACPXR010000106.1 GCA_016196465.1 Candidatus Omnitrophota bacterium
CTGAGCCGCCAGGACCGGGCCGATCAGCGGGCCCGCCCCGGCGATCGCCGCGAAATGATGGCCGAAGAGGACCCAACGGTTGGTCGGGTGGTAGTTCGCGCCGTCGTACCGGGTGTGGGCGGCGGTCCTGCGGCCGGGGTCCAATCCCAAAACCTTGTACGCGAGGAAAGCGCTGTAATAGCGGTAGGCAATCGCCAGGACGCACAGCGCTCCCAGCATGATCGGCAGGGCGTGCATCAAGAGATCCGAGGCCGGCTTCATCGGTAGACCTCTCGACGGTGAGCGACCCGAACCACGATCACTCCGCCACCTTCGATTCGGTAGATGATTCGGTAGTCCCCCGCGCGCAGCCGATAGGCGCGAGAAGCCATCCCGGCAAGAAGCTTCACTCGGGGATTGGAAGATGGATAAGAATCTCGCTCCAAGATCCGAGACGCCCTAAGGAGCTGCAGACAGACTTGGGGGGCCAGCCGCTTCAAATCCCGGACAGCGGCCGGCGCAAATTCAACGACGAAGGCGGGCAAGTTCCCGTTCCGTTTGAGCCAGCAGTCTCTTCAGTGGAACCCCGCCCTTGCGGCGATACTCCCGGTAAGAGGTCTCCAGCATCCTGAGGAACTTCGGGGAATTGGCGAGCAGGTAATCTTCCAGATCCTCTTCGCTCACCGAATGAAGAACCGCCTTCGGTTTTCCGCGCGAGGTCACCACGACATCCCCCCCGTGCGAGCGGCGGATCACCTCGGAGAGGTGATCTTTCAATTCCCGGACATTGACAAACTGAACCATGGATCCCTCCTCAGTATGTAGCCACATTCGAGGCCACATCTCCAAGTATGGCAGACAGGCGCGCGGAAGTCAACCCTGCCTCATGGATAGAGCGGCCTTACACGGCGCGTTGGAGGCCTAACTGTTCCTCCAGCCCGGCCCTGTCCAGCCGATCCGGCGCCGCCTGCGGGACATCGAGCGAGAGACGGATCTGCGCCAGCCCGGCCGCCCGCGCCTTCTCTTCAGCCGCCAACCGCAGGAGGTAGGGGTGAAACCGACGGAGAACCCCATTAGAAGTGGCGGCGTACAGGCCCTCTTCGGAAAGGGCCCGGAAGGAAGCGCGGTCATGGACGCCTGAACGGGCGAGGAGGGTGCGCAGCTTGGTGAACGTGAAGGAGGGCGGGGTCTCCGACATGATCTTCCAGAGCAGGCCCTCCCAGCTCTCCGGTCCGTTCAACCGGGCGTTCGCCATCAGGACCGCCAGGCCGAAGGCATTGACCTCACGCTGCCGCGCGTTTTCCTTGGTCATCCTGATGGAGCGCCCCAAGCCCTCCAGCGTGAGGTCCGGATCCTGGAGATGAGCGAGAAAGACCTTTCGGGTAGCTGGGGTCAGCTTGTCATTGTAGAGCTGAAAATCAGCCCGGTTTCGCGGGTCGGCGCTGGCCCTGAGTCTGCCCAAATATCGAAGGAACAATCTCCTGCCCTCTTTCCCAATCCTCCCCTTTCCTTGCAAGACCTCCCACGAAAGGGAACCGTTCTCTTCCCTGCCAAGCTCAGCCAGCCGTTCCTCGGTTGACTTGAGCCGAGATGCCGTCGCGGCCGAGACCTCCTCGGGAGAAAGAGACCCCTGCCGCTTCCATCTAGAGAGGGCATCCCGCATCTTCTCCATGGCCTGCTCCTGGATCTGCGGGATCGAGTCAAGGCCGATCCCCAGCCGTCCCGAGAGCTCGAAAAGAAACCGGCCTCCTTCATCCGTCTGGCTGTTGTTCCAATTGGGGTCGGCGAGTCTCCCTTCGAGAGTCGCTTTCATCACCTCAAACTCCGGAGGGGTCAGGACGGGACGGAACCTCTCCAGGAAATCGGCCGACTGCATCCCTTCGCTGGAACCGGCTTCGGCCCCATCGAACCCGAAGGCCTCCCAGGAATCGTCCGAATCCTCACGGCCATCCCCCGCAGACCAATCTCCGCTCAGGAAGCGGATCTCCCGGGTGATGTGGTAGGCGCTGGCAACAGCTTCCAGATGTTTCCCCCGAAGGAGGCCGAGTCTCCGGGCCAATGCCTCCGGCTCAAGCTCCGTCGCCCGGATGTGCGCCTCCATGGCGGAGAGAATCCCCTCCCGGGTCAGGGGCTGATGGCCTTTCGACAACTGCCCGATCGCCGCCTCGTAGGCCCTGAGAAGCCACAGCTCCTGAGTCCAATCCGGCACAGAAATGCGGTAACTCTCCCGGATCAGATCATCGATGGATTTCCTCGCCCACCACTTGGCGTACGCGATAAGCCCGGTAGTTCTCTTCAAGTTAAAATCGATGGCTGCTTTACGGAATCCTTGCTCAACAGCATCCACCATATCCTCGAAGTTGATCCAGAGGCCCTTGGTCCGCGCTATTCCCTGACCCCTCTTGGCCAGCCGGTAGATAAACCCTCGATGGAGCGCCAGCAATTCATCCATGGCCGGAAGGCTGTTGTCCCGCTGAATCCTCCGGATCAATGCCCGCTCGCGCGCGCGGGGCTTCTTCGGAACCGTCCCCTCCGGTCCGGCCCCTTGAGAAAAGGACTCCTCCAGGCCGGCCTTGTCCAGCATCGGGCGAAGCGCCTGCCCTGAGCCCCTCGACGCTGCTCGGGACAGGTTGGATCGAGGGGCATAGGCCGCTGGCGCCTCGGATCCGAGCGAAAGGATCAGCAAAGAGGAGAGGAAGCGGAGAAATAAAAAGGGCCGGCCCATGGCTATCCCATCTCGCTTAAGAGCTCGAGGGTTCGCTCCGGCTCGTCGGCCCGCAGGATCAGGCAGCCCCCGCCCTGGTGCTCGGTGGCGGTGCAGTAGGCGTACTCGATGTTGATGTCGGCCCGGGCCAGCTTCCGGGCCACGTCGGCGAGGGCGCCGGGGCGGTTCTCCAGATCCATCAGGATCACGTCGGACTCCAGGATGTAAAGCCCCAGCTGCTCCAGGATGAGGAGCGCTTTGACCGGCCGGTCGGCCAGAAGCCGGACGATGGCGTGGTCCACGGTGTCGTGGATGGTAAGGGCCAGGATGTTGATCCCCGCCTCGGCGAGGGAGCCGCAGATCTTGGCCAGCCCGCCGGGGCGGTTCTCCAGGAAGATGGAAAGCTGCTTCTCTACCTTAACCAACCATCACCCCTTCGCCCAATAGCGGGCGTATTCGGTCAGATGGGTCAACGTGGAAAGATCGGTCATCCGGTCCAGGAACACCTTCCCCTGCAGATGATCCCACTCATGCTGGATTACCCGGGCGAAGAAGCCGCTGGCCCGGAACCGGACCGGCTTTCCCTGGGCATTATACGCCTCCACCTCCACCGAATGCCAGCGGGGAACACGGCCCCGCAGACCCTCGACGGAAAGGCACCCTTCCCAGTCCTTCACCTGCCGCCGGGAGGCCGGCCGAACCCGAGGATTGATCAGGAGGGTCAGCGGGATCCTCCGGGCCTTTGGATAGCGGGGATTGTGATCCACGCCGATGGCGGCGATCTGGAGGGCCAGATGCACCTGGGGGGCGGCAATCCCGACCCCGTCGTACTCGCGCATCGTCTCGACCATGTCCCGGATCAGGGCCTGCACCCCCGGGGAACCCACCTGCCTGGGGCTGACCCGCCGGGCCTTGCGCCGAAGGACCGGATGGCCTAACCGAGCGACCTTGAGGATCACCCCGCCACTGTATCAAATTGCCAAAATCGACGCAACAGGCGAAAATAGTTGACAAAAGAGTCATATTTCGTGGTACCTTAGATATTGGGTGAAGATAGTGAGTAAGGAGGTGCGGGGTGAAGATCACCTCACTAGAGGAATATGGGCTTCGTTGCCTTTTGCAATTGAGCCAGGCCGACGAAGAGAAGGGGATGACGGTCAGGGAGATCGCTTCCCTCGAGGGGCTTTCCCCGGCCTACGTGGAGAAACTGCTCCGCCTCCTCGGCAAGGCCGGGCTGATCCATTCGGTCCGGGGGATGCATGGCGGCTATCTCCTGAGCCGGAAGCCCAATGAAATCAATTTGGGGGCCGTGGTGCGGGCCCTGGGAAGCGTGATGACGACCCAGGAGATTTGCGACCGGCATCCGGGCAACCGGGCCAGCTGCGTCCATATCGAGGACTGCTGCATCCGGTCCGCCTGGGCCACCCTGACCGGGGCGATCGAGAACTTCATGGACAAGGTCTATATCTCGGACCTGATCGGTCCGGAGGCGAAGGTTCGTCGGACCTTACAGCGGAGGGTGGAAACCCCTTTCACCGTATAAAGGATAAAGATGAGCAACCCACTGTTGGAGATTCAAGAGCTGCACGTCCAGATCGAGGGAAAGGAGATCTTGAAGGGGATCTCCCTCACCCTGGAGAAGGGTCAGGTCCACGCCGTGATGGGGCCCAACGGCTCGGGCAAGTCCACCCTGTCCAATGCCCTGCTGGGGCACCCGAAGTACCAGATCACCCAGGGACGGATCCTCTATAAAGGAGAGGACCTCGCCGCCCTGAAGACCGATGCCCGGGCCCGGGCCGGGATCTTCCTCGCCTTCCAGTACCCGACGGCGATCCCCGGGGTGAGCGTGGCCAACTTCCTCCGGACGGCCCTGAAGGCCCGCTTCGGGGAGGGGTTCCAGCCGAAGGAGTTCCGCAAGGAGTTCAAGGCGGCGATGGCCGCCATCGGGATCGACGAGTCGTTCGCCACCCGGTACGTGAACGACGGCTTCTCCGGCGGGGAGAAGAAACGGCACGAGATCCTGCAGATGGCCCTCTTGAGGCCGGAGCTGGCGATCCTCGACGAAACCGACTCGGGGCTCGACATCGACGCCCTCCGGACGGTGGCGGAAGGGATCAATCGCCTGCGCGGGCCCGGGCTGGGGATCTTGTTGATCACCCATTACCAGCGGATCCTGAACTACGTCCAGCCGGACCTGGTCCATGTCCTGATCGACGGGCGGATCGTCCGCTCCGGCGGGAAGGAGCTGGCCCACGAGCTGGAGGCGAAGGGGTACGCCCCGTACGAATCCTTGAGGGAGCCAACGAAGGAGATCATCACCCAATGAGCGGGAAACCGATCGAGGTCAACAAGAACTACGAAGAGCAGTACGGGTTCCACGACCCGGAGAAGTTCGTCTTCAAGGCGAAGAAGGGGCTCTCCAAGGAGGTCGTGGAGGAGATCTCCGGAAGGAAGGAGGAGCCGGACTGGATGCGGCAGTTCCGCCTGCGGGCTCTGGAGGTCTTCCTGAAGAAGCCGCTGCCGGCCTGGGCGGATCTGTCGATCCTTTCTCAGATCCACTTCGACGACATCTACTACTACCTCAAACCGATGGAGAAGCAGGGGAAGACCTGGGAGGAGGTTCCCGCGGATATCAAGAACACCTTCGACAAGCTGGGGATCCCGGAGGCGGAGCGGAAGTTCCTCGCCGGGGTGAGCGCGCAGTATGAATCCGAGGTTGTTTATCACTCGATCCACGAGGACCTGGAGAAGCAGGGGGTGATCTTCCTCGGGATGGACGACGGCCTGAAGAAATATCCGGAGCTGGTCAAGAAGTACTTCGGGACCGTGATCCCTCTCATGTACAACAAGTTCGCCGCCCTGAACTCGGCCACCTGGTCCGGCGGCTCCTTCATCTACGTGCCCAAGGGGGTGAAGGTGGCGATCCCCCTGCAGGCCTACTTCCGGATCAACGCCCAGAACATGGGCCAGTTCGAGCGAACCCTGGTCATCGCCGATGAGGGGAGTTCCGTTCATTATGTGGAGGGATGCACCGCGCCCGTGTACGCCAGCGACTCGCTGCACTCGGCGGTGGTGGAGCTGATCGCCCTGCCCCATTCCCACATTCGGTACACGACGATCCAGAACTGGTCGAAGAACGTCTACAACCTGGTGACCAAGCGGGCCATCGCCCACGAGAATTCCATTGTGGAGTGGCTCGACGGGAATCTCGGTTGTCTGACAGGAGACGCCCAACTGTTTCTCAATCCGGATGGGCCCATAGCGATTCGAGACGTCAAGCCGGGGCGAAAAGTCTACGCCTTGGATTTGAACACCCTCCAGCCTCGCGGCTATGAGGTGACGGCTACCCGATGCACAGGAATCCGGCCAACCTACCGGCTGACAACTGAAAACTATCGTGAGGTGAAGGCCACGGACAATCATCCTTTCCTGGTGCTAACCCGAGAGCGGTTTTCCAACCTGACCCAGCTTCAGTGGCGGCCTCTTCGGGAGCTGAGAGTGGGTGACCTTCTTGGAATCACCCGTGGAGTCCCGGATGCCGGCCGACCGAAACAGATGGATTACACCTACCCTGCTGTTCCGGGAAAAGGATTAAAGAATCGGCCCATCCTTCCAAAAGAGACGACGGACGATTTGATGTGGTTTCTTGGATTGTATCTGGGGGACGGTTACATTGAAAAGGAACGAACGGGTCGGCCCCGACGCGTTTCCCTCGCCGTCCCCGAGAGAGATCGAGCAAGAGTGAAGCTGGAGAAACTCATCCCGGAGCTTTTCCAAATCGGCTGGAAACCGAAGGGTCTCTGCGTAACCATCAACTCTGCCGTCGTCGCCGATTGGATCCTTTCCATAGGCCTCACCGGAAGGGCGAGGGAGAAGCGGGTTCCCGCATGGATTCACACGCTTCCGCTTTCTCAGAAGCTCTCTTTCATCGAGGGCTACATGGATGCGGACGGCTGTGTCCGAAAACACAAAGTGGATGAGCAGGGGAAGGAACTCGGCCAGATTGCCTTTGTCAGTTGCCATAAGGAGCTCCTAGAAGACTTGAAGCTCCTTATGATTCAATGCGGACTGAATCCGCTGAAGATTTCGGAGTATGTGAAAGAGCGCCGGCTCTGGAAGGGTCGCCTAAAGGAATATCGCGCCTATTTCCTCTGGCTCAACATCCGAGACAATCTCAAGGCGATTCGGGACAAGGTGGTGTCAAATGCCGGGCTTGAATTCGTCAAGGTCAAATCCATTGAACCGCTCGGGGAGGAACCCGTCTACGATATCGAAGTGGATGGCGC
>JACPXR010000091.1 GCA_016196465.1 Candidatus Omnitrophota bacterium
AGCAGGGCCGGATCGAGCAGGTGATCAACTCCCACCCGGAAGAACGCCGGGTGATCTTCGAGGAAGCGGCCGGGATCACCAAGTTCAAGGCGCAGAAGCGGGAGGCGACCCGCCGCCTGGATGAGACCGAGGCGAACCTTGCCCGCGTCAGCGACGTCATCGCTGAGGTGAGGCGCCAGATCCAGGCCCTGGAGCGGCAGGTGAAGCGGGCGAAGGCCTACCAGGAGCAGTTTGAAGAGCTTAAAAGACTGGAGATCCGCCTCGCCCGGCACGAGGAAGGGAAGCTCGCCCTTCAGCGTCGGGAGAAAGAAGCGGCCCTCGAGGGGCTGCGCGGGGAGATGGCGGGTTTCGAGGAGCGCTTCCAGCTGAAGGAGGCGGATCTTGAGAAGGGGCGTGAAGCCGCTGCCCAAGCCGATTCCTCCTTCGCCCAGGCCCGGGAGCTTCTCCTCGGGGTGAAGCACAGCCAGGAGACGGTCCAGCACCGGATCGAAGTGACCCACGAGCGGATCGAAGAAGGAAAAAAACGCTCCCTTCAGCTTCAGGAAGAGCTTTCCGGCGCGAAAGAGGAGGTCCGGCGACTGAGGGCGCAGCATGAGGAGCTGAACACCCTTCTTCAGGCCTCCGGCGCCCAGCGCCAGGCCAAAGAGGAGGAGGTCCGCCGTCTTTCGGAGGGTTTGGAGAGGTGCGCCGCCGTCATTTCCGGGGCGGGCGAGGCGATCGCCCGGGCCCAGGGGGAGCTTCTTTCGGCCACCACCCTTCAGGTGCAGGTGAAGAACGATCTCAACAAAATCCTTCAGGAAAACAACCGTCTGGAAGCCCGCCACAACCGCTTGAAGAACGAGGCGACGAAGGTCGGCGCGGAACGGGCTGAGGCCCTTCGCCAGGTTGAGGAGCTGGAAGGCCGGGTGAGGGCCGCTTCCGGCGCCTTGGAGTCGGCCGGGAAAGAACGGACAGCTCTCAAAGAGGAAATGGACGCCGACGAGGCGGTCCTCTCCCTGGCCCGGGAGAAGCTCTCCGGTGTCGACCAGGAGATCACGAAGGCCGCCTCCCAACTGGAGCTCCTCATGGGGCTCATCTCGAGCCACGAGGGTTACGCCAGCGGGGTCAAGGCCCTCCTCACCGCTTTCGATCAAGGGGCTCTCTCCAGGGAGGGAGTCAGCGGCGTTCTCGCCGAGCTGATTCAGGTTGATCCCAAGGAGACCGTCGCGGTCGAAGCGAGCCTGGGTTCCTGGGCCCAGGCGGTGGTGGTTGAATCGGACGAGGCGGCCGATCGCTGCCGGGCTTATCTGGAAACCTCACGGGGGGGCCGGGTTCTCTTCCTCATCGTGGGCCGGGTTCCGTCTGATCTTTCCGGTCTCCTTTCCGCTGCTGCCTCTTTTGACGGCGCCGTTCCCCTGATCAACCGGATGGGGATCACGCCGCACCTGGAACCCCTTTTGAAGCTTCTTTTGGCTGACACGTGGCTCGTTTCCGGCCGGATGCCGGCCAGGCAATTTTTGGAGCAGGCCAGGGAGAAACAGCCGGCCGCTCGGTTCGTCACCCCGGCAGGAGAGCTTTTCACGCTGGCCGGGGCGCTGCTGGGCTCAGCTCCGGTGGAAGAGGGACTCGTGGTGGGCCGCAGGAGCCGCCTCCAGTCCCTGGAGATTGGCCTCAGCCGTCTGGAGAAGTCCCGGGAGGAAGCCCGCGGGCGGGTCTCCCAGCTTGAATCGGAGTTGAAAGCGAAGGAGGAACGCCTCCAGAAGATGGAGGAGATCTTCCAGCAGCACCGCCACGAGCTTCAGCGGCTGGACGCCACCTTCGGGCTGGCCAAGGAGGGCCTGGAGAAACTCGATCAGGAGCGGGCCCTTCTCGCCGCGGAGGAATCGGAGGCGGAAGAGGAGCTTCGAGGGCTCGGGGCCCAGAGGAGCCGCCTCGAATCGGACCTCTCTGAAAAAGAAGGTGGGCTTTCCCTCCTTCAGGAGACGATCCAGGGCTCCCAGGAGGAGATCTCCCGGGCCGCGAAGCAGAGAGAGGAAATTTCAGTCTCCCTGGCGACGGCCAGATCGGAGCTCGGCTCCTTCGATGAGATCCTCTCAAGCCGAGTCTCCTCCCTGGCCGTGCTGGAGCAGACCCTCAACCGTTCAACCGCCAAGATTTCCACCTGCCAGGAGGAGATCGCCGGCCTGGAAGGGTCGTTCAAGGAATGGGAAAAAGGGGCGGAAGAGCTTTCCGCCTCCCTGGAAGGGTTGAGGCGGGAGGAAGCGGTCTTCCAGGAGCGGGTCGCCGAGGCACAGGCCCGCCGGGAAGAGCTCCTTCAGGCGGCGGGCGCCAAGGAGAAGGAACTTCTTTCCTTCAGCCGAGCCATGGAGCAGTTTCAGTCGAAGCTCCATGCCCACGAGATGGAGCTGGCCCAGCTTTCCTTCCAGCGGGAGGAGATGAGGAACCGCCTCGCTCAGGTCTACCAGGTGAATCTGGAGGAGGCCCCCGGAGAGCTGAACCCTTTCTCAGGCGAGGCGGAGGCCGCCTCAGCCCGGGATCAGACGGCGGAGCTTTCGAGGAGGCTGTCTCGGATCGGGCCGGTAAACCTCGCCTCGATTGATGAGGAGAGGGAGCTTCAGTCCCGGTACGAGTATCTGTCCACCCAGCAGAACGACCTCCTGAAGGCCAAGGAG
>JACPXR010000092.1 GCA_016196465.1 Candidatus Omnitrophota bacterium
CATCGGGTTTCGCACTATCTGGGAGACCGAGTCATCGTCAATTCGCTGACGGAGCGTGGCGGCAAGGTCCTCATCGACATGTTTATCCACCAAAAAGGCGATTGCATGGCCGGCCCCACCAAGCGTGTCAGGAACATCTACGATTATCTGAACCCCGATTCGGACCTCATCCCCACCGCTCACGCCTGGACCCCGCCTCCGGAAGCTATTATGAGGAAGGTAGTGTGCAATGCGGAGAATTCAGCGAGCTAAGTTTATAAACGGGGCCGAGGGGATTTGAACCCCCGATCTTCAGATTGACAATCTGACGTGTTGGACCAGGCTACACCACGGCCCCCAGAGAAACTCCATGATACTTCATTTCCCGCTTCTCTCCAACCACTCCAATGCACAGATACGGATAGCACAGAAGCCAGGAGACGGGACGGTCCAGCACCCAAAGGATTCTGAGCGGGAAGGTCAGGATCCAAGCCGCCCTCGGATTCAGCCAGCTCAAGATCCTCATCAGGTTGGTCAGCTGCTGGGAGACGAAGCCGCTGATGAAGGCCTGTTCCGCCATTTCCAATCCGGCCTCCTCAAAGAGATCCCGCATTAGCTTCAGCCCGTATCCCCACCGGACATGGCCGCCGTCCTCTTCGGAAGACAACCGGTCTCCGATGAGCCGCCGGTACCCTTCAAATGGCGTGGTCAAAAGCAATCTCCCGCCGGGCTTCAAAAGGGCCGACATGTCCCGCAAGAGCTTTCTGTCATCCCGGATGTGCTCGATCGTCTCCAGGCAGAGGATTTGATCGAAGGACCCAAGCCGTTTGGAGAGTTCGTTGAGCTTCCCGAGGTCCGCGTTGAGAAACCTCACTCCCTGAATCCGGAGGATCTCGGCCCTTTCGGCGGCGGCTCGGTTGTTGCGCTCATCGAAGGATATGCCAACCGCCTCGTTCCCCCGCTTGGCGGTGTACAGGGTGAAGGCGCCTGATCCGCAACCCACGTCGAGCGTCCTCAAAGGACCAGGCCGCAGACGCTTTTTAAGCCAGCGCCACCGGTCGTAAACGCAAGGGTCCCCGTGCAGGACGGTCGCTTTCCATCCGATGAGCTTGACGAAGAGGTGGTCCAGACTCTTAGGCATGGGAGAGGCGTGAATTTAAGCTATGGGCGGTGAGGGACTCGAACCCCCGGCCTGCTGAATGTAAGTCAGCCGCTCTGACCCACTGAGCTAACCGCCCCAAGACGTATTCTCTCAGAAAGAGCCTTCTCTTGACACAGCATCAACCCGGCGAGTCAGCCAGGAAACCATTCGCCGCAGAATGTGAAACGGCCAGCGCCACAGGCGTTGGGCGTAGCGGACCCCCGTCCAGCGGATGCTGAGGTTGCTCAACTCCCACCCCTGGTGAAGGAGGAGCCTTTCCAAGCGCAGGGCTGGAGAGAGGATTCGATGGGGGCCTCTCCATCGGGAAAGCCCTCTTGTGACCTGGACAGGGACGCTGCCGGGTGAAATTCGAATGAGGAGTCCAAAACCGTAGTGAGCCAGAGAAGCGGTCCCCGTTTCAACGCTCAGAGGCAGAAGCCTTTCCCAGTCGATGGCAGCCGGCGCCTCCAGCAGTCGTCCCAGGTCCCACAGCCGCCTGAAAAACCAGCGGTCTCCGATGAAGAGCAGGTAGCACAGATAGAGGAGTTCTTCTTCGCGGCCGAGCAGGGTGCCGGTGCTCCGGCCCACCCGGACGGGACGAGTCCGCTCCCAGATCCGATCCGAGAGTTTCAGTCCGAATCTCTCCGTCTCGCTGGGCCAGTGAATCTGCCAATGGAGATCGATGAAGACCCCGTCTTTGGAACGGTGAAAAAGCGCCTCGTGGCGTCCTCGAGGCGGCGCCGTCCCGGGGTCCGCCTCCCACTCGATGTGAAACCCGCTTTTTTCCTCCAGAAAGGTGAAGCCGGCCCCTTGGAGGCATTTGGCCATGGAAAGAAAACAGGAGGGCTCGACGAGCAGGTCGATGTCGGAGGCCCCCCGGCAGCTTTCCCTGAAGCCGGTCTGCAGGTCCACGGAGAATCCCTTCAACAAGACGGGCCGCAGGGAGCGCCCCTGCGCGGCCAAAAGGATCTCTTCGAGCGCGGCCCACTGGACCATGTCGTTCATGGCCAGCTTTCGCCATTGGCTCAGCCAGGGGGCTTGTGGGCTGTCCGGCAGCTTCCCTCCGAGGATCTCGTGGAGGAGGGGGGCGACAATCCCCACGATTCCGTTTCGGCGGGCGAGCTGGTAAGTGGCGTCCCAGTCCAGTCCGGGCTTTTCCGCCAGGCCCCTCAGCCCGGCTAGGTCAGGCCTGGGAGAAAGACAGGCCAACAGGAAATCCATGCAGGGTTGAGAGGAGGGACCGCTCAAGGTTTAACCAACTGGCTGAAGAGCTTGTAGTAAGCCCCCACGCCTCGGCGGCGGTCGAAGCCCATCGCTGCTTTTCTCGCATTCTCCCCCAGCCGCCGGGTGAGGGCAGGGTTGCGGTAGAGGTCTCGTATTTTCTCAGCCAGGTCCTCGGCATTGCCCGGTTCGGCAAGGAGGCCACATTGGTGCTCTTTCGTGATCGCGGCGACCTCTGAGGCTTCTTCAACGGCAGCCACGTAGGGGCGTCCAGCCGCGAGGATCCCGTAGAGCTTGCTGGGCACAATGTAGCCCGCGAGTCCTTTTTTGAGGGAGATGATGAAAAGATCCGCGCTGGCAAACGATTCCTTGAGCCGCTCTTTGGGTTGATAGGGCAGAAACCGGACATTTCGCAGCGCCAGGGCGCGGGCCTTCTTTTGAAGGTCTGGCAGCTTGACCCCGTCTCCGACGAAGACCAGCTCCAGGTCTTGGAGTTCTTGAAGGGAGGAGGCCGCCTCGAGGGCCGTCTCGAGCCCCTGAGAGAGGCCGATGTTTCCGGAGTGCATGACGACGAATTTTTCCGAGAGGCCCTCGGAACGGGAGAAGGAGTTTTGTTTGGGCCCCGGGGTGATCTCCGAGCAGTCCGCCCAGTCCGGGATCACCACGGTTTTCCCGGGGAGCGCCCCCTTGCCTTCGATCAGACGGCGCCGCATCGTTTCCCCGAGCGCCACGACCCGGCCGGCCTTGCGGACGAGGAAGCGGTTGACCGATTCGAGGGCCCAGTCGACGAGGGGGTTCCGGAAGTTCTCCAGCAGCCGGCCCGCTTCAGGGAAGATGTCCCGGTACGACATGACCAGAGGCGCCCGGAAGCGGCGGGAAGTCAGGTAGCCGGCCAGTCCGATGATCGGGGGATCGGTCAGGGCCACGACCAGATCCGGCCGGTCCAAACGGAGTCCGGCGAAACAGGAGGAAAGGAAGTAGGTCAAGTAGTTGGAGAGCCGTCCCAGGAAGATTCGCTTGGGGAAACGGGTCCCTTTGGCTCGGAAGATCTCGATCCCCCGGTACGTTTCCCGGTCAAAAAAGAAGCCCCGGCACGCGTCGGAGGGGCCGCAGACAACAGAGACCCTGCACCGGTGTTGCCTGAGAAGATCTTCGCACAGATCGGTCAGCAGCTGTCCGGTGGCGGTTGCGTCCGGATGAAAGGAGCGGTTGAAGAAGGCGATGTGCACGTCTTTTCGCCTAGCGCTCTGTCAATCGCTTCTCAAGGGTTCTTCTGACGAGCTTTGGATCTTTGGCGGAGAAGTACCAGTCGATCGTTTTCCTCAAACCGTCCATGAACCGCACCTTCGGCTTCCAGCCGAGCAACTTCCTTGCCAGGGCGTTGTCCGCCACCCGGTTCATGGGGCCGGTTGGCATCTCGGGATGGAGTTCGATCTTTGCCTTGTGCCCCGTGTGGCGGAGGACCTCCCGGACGGCGTCGATTACCCGCGTTCGCTCCATCGTTCCCAGGTTGATCGCCGTGGCGTCGTCAACCTTTTCCGCCGCCAGAAGGGTTCCGCGGACGATGTCGCTGACATGGGTCCAGTTCCGAATTTGATTTCCGTTTCCCCAGACGACGAAGGGGTCCTGACGGATGAACGCCCTGGCGATCATGGCGATCACCGCGTGGTTTTCATGGCCCCTCTGGCCGTAGACCGTGAAGTAGCGCAGCGAAACGGATTTCATTTTCCAGTCCTTGTGGTAAGCTCGAAGGGCCATCTCCCCCATGAGTTTCGCCCAGCCGTACATGTTGTCGGAATCGCAGGGGGGGCCTGCCATCTTCTCTTTCAAGAAAAGGATCTTCTTCGGATCGGCCTGAAGGAAGTTGGGATAGACGCACCCCGAGGAGGCATAGACCACTTTTTTTACCTTTGCCTGGAGGCATGCCTGGAATACCAGGCCGTCCAGCAGGAAGTTTGTCGCGCAGGCCGCCTGGTGCAGGTCCACGTAACCCCGCCCGCCGTGGGCGGCGGCCAGATGGAAAACGATCTCGCTCCCGCGGATCGCCTTCTTCACGGTCTTGGAATCCTTCAGGTCCCCCCGGATGAGCTCCACGAGGCCGGCCTCCAGATGGGGCCTGAGATTTTCCTTCTTTCCGCTGCTGAAGTCGTCGGCCACTCGAACGGACGCCCCCCTCTCTACCAAGGCATCGACAAGATGGGATCCGATGAACGAGGCGCCGCCGGTGACAAGGACCTTTCTTCCTTTCCAGTTCACTGGGGAGACCTTCCTTTCTCTATGACGCGGTTGCCCAGAACCAGAAGGTCCATCTCTGTCCGAAGGAAACAGTCGAGGGCTTCCTCCGGACGGTGGACGATCGGTTCATTCTCGTTGAAAGAAGTGTTCAGAAGCACCGGCACGCCGGTCAACCTCTCAAACTCCTTCAGCAATTGCCAGTACAGCGGGTTGTGCCTTCGGCTCACCGTGTGGAGCCGGCCGGTTCCGTCTACATGGGTAACGGCTGGGATGACCGAGCGTTTGTCGGGCCGGACCGGGTAAACTTGAATCATGAACGGATCAAGCACGGCCCCTTCGAAATAGTCAGGGAAAGCTTCTTCCAGGATCGAAGGAGCGAAAGGGCGGAATTTCTCCCGGAATTTGATCTTTTGGTTCAGGATGCCCCGCATCTCCGGCCGCCTGGGATCCGCCAAGATGCTCCGGTTGCCTAAAGCCCTCGCCCCCCACTCCATTTTGCCTTGAAACCAGCCGATGATCTTCCCGTCGGCCAGCCGCTGCGCGGCGTGCCGGCAAAGCGCCGCCTCATCCTCCAGCGTGGTCGCGCGGCAGCCGCACCTTTTTAACTCTTCACTCCTCATCCTTAACTCTTCCTCGCACTGCGCCTGGCTGAAGGCAGGCCCCCAATACGCATGTTCCATGGTGAACCGCCGAGGATTCCCAAGCTGCTGGTTCCACACATGGTAGGCCGCTCCGAGAGAAGTGCCGTTGTCCGCGGCGGCCGGCTGGACGTACAGCTCTTGAAAGGGAGTCTCCCGCCGGATCTTGCCGTTCATGACGCTGTTCATGGCGCATCCACCGGCCAGACAGAGCCGGGGGAGGCGGGTCTTCCGATGAAGATCCTTGAGAAGGTGAAGGACGGCCTCTTCAAAGGTCAGCTGGAGGGAAGCGGCGATCGCTTCATGTCTGGGCCGAATCGGCTCCTCCGGCTTCCTCGCGGGGCCCAAAAGCCGTTCCAGCTTTTGACTGAAGACAGGACCGATCAGGGGTTCCCCGTCGGTCCAGGTCATGCTGAGACTCTCAGAGGAGTGCCGGAAATAGGACAGATCCATTTGAAAGGCCCCCCCCGGCTCCCACTGGATCAGCCGCCGAAGCGCCTGGGCATATTCCGGCTGGCCGTAGGCGCTCAACCCCATCACCTTGTATTCGTCGCCGTATTTTGGAAAACCGAGGTATTGGGTCATCGCCAAGTAAAACATTCCCAGGGAGTGGGGAAAGTAAACCTTTTGAAGCGGCTCAAGCCGGCTGCCGCGTCCAACAGCAAAGGAGGTGCTGGCGAAGTCTCCAAATCCGTCGATGGAACAGACGGCCGCCTCCTCAAAAGGCGAAACGAAGAAGGAGCTGCTCAGATGAGCCGGATGGTGCTCCACCCAATGGATTTTCTTTCGGATTTCCTCCACCCCAAGGTCCAATTCCTCCGCCAGGCGCCGGGGGATTTCACTCAAGATCCCCGTGTGCCTGGCCCTGTCCCGGAGGAGTCGGAGGCCGGGCCCCTGTCGCAGCAGAAAAAGAATCTTCTGCGGGAGGTTGGCTCTGGGGTTCCGGGAGAGAGCGAAACGGTCGATCTCTTTTGGCAGGACGCCCGTCATTTGAAGGCAGCTTCGGATCGACTCCCGGGGGAATCCCGCGCAGTGCTTGATCCTGCGGAAGCGTTCCTCCTCCACCGCGGCCAACAGCGTTCCATCCCTGAGCAAGGCGGCGGAGGCATCGCCATGGTAGGCGTTGATCCCGAGGATGATCATGGTTTCCGGTAATGCTCGGCCGCCAGCCGGACCCCCTCTTCAAAGGGGACCTGCGGTTTCCAGCCCAGAAGTTTTTTGGCCCGGGAGCTGTCCAAGGCGATTCGATTGAGCTCTCCGGGCCGCTTGGAAGCGTAGGCCGGACTCCGCTGTACTCCCAGGGCGTTGCGGACCGCTTCGAAGACCTCCAGGTCGGTCGTCTCCTTGCCCCATCCTAGGTTCAGGACTTCTCCGCTGCCGCCTCCATCCAATGCCAGGAGATTGGCGCGGACGACGTCGCCGACGTAAATGTAATCTCTGGTTTTCTTGCCGTCTCCAAAGAGGGTCGGCTGG
>JACPXR010000097.1 GCA_016196465.1 Candidatus Omnitrophota bacterium
GATCGGCAGGCTCCTTCAGCGGATCCCAATGGGGATCTGCGTTGACCATCATGTGAGCAACCAGGGATTCGCGACCTTGAATTGGATTGACCCGGAAGCGGCCGCCACCGGAGAGATGATCTATCGCCTCTACCGGGCCTTCGGCGTCACCCCCACCCGAGAGGCGGCGCTTTGCCTCTACGCCGCGATCGTCACCGACACCGGCTCTTTCCGTTACAGGAACACCTCCCCCGCGGTTCATGAGATCGCCGCGGATCTGATTGGCCTGGGAGTGAGCCCTTTGCGGGTGGCCCAGGAGCTGTACGAGTCCCGTTCGGCGAACGACCTCAAGCTGATCGGCACCGTCCTCGTGGGGATGGGGGTTTCATCGGATGGTAAGGTGGCTTGGGTCGAAGTTCCTCGGGCGCTGCTGAAGAAGTTTCGGGCCAGCGATGAAGTCACCGATGAACTGGTGAATTTTCCCCGTTCGGTCCGAACGGCGGAGGTGGCCCTCTGCCTCCGGGAAGCCCCGCGCCCCGGTGAGATCCGGGTGAGCCTGCGCTCCAAGGGAAGGGTGAACGTGGACACCATCGCCCGGAAATTCGGGGGCGGGGGCCACATGGCGGCCAGCGGCTGCACGGTCAAAGGGACCCTTCTCCAAGCCCGAAAGAAAGTGCTCAAGGTCGTCCTGCAAGCTTTGTGAACGGCCTCCTCCTCATCGACAAGCCATCCGGGATCACCTCCCACGACGTGGTGGATGAAATCCGCCGGAAATTCGGCATCCGCCGGGTGGGCCACGGCGGGACGTTGGACCCGGCGGCGACCGGTCTCTTGGTCCTTCTGTTAGGAAGCGCCACCCGCCTGGCCGGCGCGCTCCTCGAGTCCGAGAAGCAGTACCGGGCGACCCTCCGTTTGGGGCTGACCACCGACACCCAGGATGCCGAGGGCCGGGCCCTGGAGAAGCGGGAAGTCCCCCCTCTTTCCAGAGAGAAGATCGAGGAAGTCTGCCTCACCTTCCAGGGGGAGGTGGACCAGACGGTGCCCGCCTATTCGGCGGTCCGGATCCAGGGAAGGCGCTCCTACGAGCTGGCCCGGGCCGGGGTCGCTGTCCCCCCCCGCACCCGGCGGGTCCGGATCGAGGAGATCAAGGTTTTTTCCATCCGCCTGCCGGAGGTCGGTCTGGAGGTCACCTGCTCCAAGGGAACCTACATCCGGACCCTCTGCGCCGATCTGGGGGAAAGGTTCGGCTGCGGAGGGCACCTCGCCTCCCTCCGGCGCCTGCGGGTGGGCCCTTTCCGGGTTGAGGAGGCGGCGGCGCTGAAGGAAGTGACGCCGGATCATCTCTTGCCGGCGGACCGGCTCCTTTCGGGATGAAGTTTCCGCGTCCGGTGGCCGCCATCGGGATCTTCGACGGGGTCCACCGCGGGCACCAGGCGATCCTGAAGAAGGCGGTCCGAAGGGGCCGGGCCCTTCGGGGCACGCCGGTGGCGGTCACTTTTGATCCGCATCCTCTCACCGTCCTGGCCCCAGGGAAAGAGCCGCCCCTGCTTCTGTCCATCTCCCAGCGCCTGAAGGCCTTTCGGCGGCTTGGGATTCAAAAGACCCTCGTCCTTCGCTTTACCAGGGCTTTTTCCCGCCTCAGCCCGGAGGATTTTGTCCGGCGGATTCTCCTGACACGCCTGGCGGTCCGGGAGGTGGTGGTGGGGCACGACTTCGGCTTCGGCCGCGGCCGCTCCGGCACCGTCGAGACCCTCCAGCAGTTCGGGCGGCGCTTCGGGTTCAAGGTTCACGTGGTCGCTCCGGTCAAAAGGAAAGGGGAGCGGATCGCCTCGAACCGGATCCGGGAGAGGATCCGCCGGGGAGAGCTCAAGAAGGCGCGGGAGTTTCTGGGGTATCCGGTGACGGTGAGCGGCCGGGTGGTTCGGGGCTCCTCCCGGGGCAGGGGCCTGGGGTTTCCGACGGCGAATCTCAAGGTGGAGGCGGGCGTTCTGCCCCCGACCGGCGTCTACGCGGTCCGCGCGAAGGTGGGCCTCCGGCGCTTCGCCGGCATGGCCAACCTCGGATTCCGCCCGACCTTTGAGAAGGGAAAGAGGAAAGGGGGTCCGGTTCTGGAAGCGCACCTTTTCGGATTGCGGCAGCCCCTTGGCGGCCGGCGGCTGGAGCTGGAGTTCCTGAAACGGCTGCGGCCGGAGCGGCGCTTCCCTTCGGCGCGGGCGCTCATCCGGCAGCTTGAAGCGGATGCCCGCCGCGCCAGGAGGGGTTAGTGGTGCGGCATCCGATAGCCGCAGCCGCGCGCCAGGAGGGGTTTTCCCCTTTACACCCCCGGAGGCGGGTGATATAGTAACTCAATGTCAATCAGTCAGATGCCAGTTCTAAAAGACCAAAAGCAGAAGCTCATCAGCGATTTCCAGGTGCACGGAACCGACACCGGCTCAGCCCCGGTTCAGATCGCCATCCTCACCGAGCGGATCAATCTTCTCACCGATCACTTCAAGATCCACCGGAAGGATCATCACTCCCGGCGGGGCCTCCTGAAGCTGGTTTCTCAGCGCCGGAAGCTGTTGGAGTACATGAAGGCGAATGATCGGTCCGAATATCAGAAGATCATTGACCGCCTGAATCTCCGGAAATAAAAGACCACTCCCCGAACTCATCAACAGAAGTCAAATGCACTTACCGCAAGGAGGTTTTGTGTGACAAGCGACTCTAAGACCCACCGTGTCCAATTGCGATACGGCAAGGAAGATCTCATCTTGGAAACGGGCCGCCTGGCCAAGCAGGCCGACGGCTCCGTGGTGGTCCAGTACGGGGGGACGATGGTCCTCGTCTCGGCGGTGGTGTCCAAGTCCCCCAAAGCGGGGGTCGATTTCCTGCCGCTGACCGTCGAGTATCAGGAAAAGACCTACGCCGCCGGAAAGATTCCGGGCGGATTCTTTAAAAGGGAGGGCCGGCCTTCCGAGAAGGAGATTTTGACCTCCCGCCTCGTCGACCGCCCCATTCGGCCTCTTTTTCCGAAGGGGTTCCGGAATGAGGTGCAGGTGATCGCCCTCGTCCTCTCTCACGACGTTGCCAACGACCCGGACATCCTCGCCATCAACGGGGCCTCCTGCGCCCTGGGGCTGGCGGGCGCTCCGCTGGCCTCCCTGGTGGGGGCCTGCCGCGTGGGCCGGGCCAACGGGAACTTCATCCTCAACCCCACCTACGCCGAGATCGAACAGGGAGACCTCGACATCGTCATCGCCTCCACCCAGGAGGGGATTGTCATGGTGGAATCCAACGCCAAGGAGGTTTCCGAAGAGGTGGTCGTGGAGGCGATGCGCTTCGGGCATCAGCACAACGCCGAATCGATCCGCCTGCAGGAACAGCTCATCTCTTCCTCGGACTTGAAGAAGCCCCCCGTGGAGGTCTCGCCGGGTCTGGACCCCGGGCTCCTGGAGCGGGTGAAGAAAGCGGCTGAGGCGAAACTCACCGAGATTCTCGGTTCGCAAAGCAAGAAGGAAGGTTCCTCCGAGGAGATCGAGGCGCTGGTGAAGGAGCTCGCCGCGCAATGGAGCACTCCGGAGACCCCTGAGATGGAAGGGCAGGTCAAGGAGGCGCTCGACCAGGTCCAGAAATCTCTCGTCCGGCGGATGATCCTTCAGGAGCGCCGCCGGCTCGACGGACGGGACCTGACCACGGTCCGCCCGGTCACCTGCGAGGTGGGGGTGCTTCCCCGGACCCACGGCTCGGGGCTTTTCAGCCGGGGGCAGACGCAGTCTCTTTCCTCGGCCACCCTGGGGACCTCCTCGGACGAGCAGATCATCGACGCCCTCCAGGGAAAGTCGTTCAAATCGTTCATGCTCCATTACAGCTTCCCCCCCTTCTCGGTGGGGGAGATCCGCCCGATGCGCGGCCCCGGCCGGCGGGAAATCGGCCATGGGGCGCTGGCGGAGCGGGCCCTGAGGGCGGTGATGCCCTCCAAGGAGACCTTTCCCTACACGGTCCGGGTGGTCTCGGAGATCCTGGAGTCGAACGGTTCCTCCTCCATGGCGACCGTCTGCGGAGGAACCTTGGCCCTCATGGACGCCGGCGTCCCTTTAAAGGCGCCGGTTTCGGGGATCGCGATGGGGCTCGTGAAGGAAGGATCCCAGCACGTGATCCTCACCGACATCATCGGCCTGGAGGATCATTTCGGGGACATGGATTTCAAGGTGGCCGGAACCTCCCGGGGGATCACCGCCCTGCAGCTGGACCTGAAGCTCCCCGGGGTGCCGGTGGAACTTTTGAGCGAAGCGATCCAGCAGGCCAAGCCGGCCCGGGCGCTGGTTCTTGAGCGGATTCAGCAGGCGATCCCTGCGCCGAGGGCTGAGCTTTCTCCGTACGCCCCGAGGATCACCCTCCTGAAGATCAATCCGGAGAAGATCGGCGAGTTGATCGGGCCCGGCGGCAAGACGATCCGGAGGATCACCCAGGAATCGGGCGCCTCCATCGACGTGGAGGACGACGGCACCGTGATGGTCGCCTCCTCCGACGCGGCCGCCGCCCAGAAGGCGATCGACTTCATCAAGGGATTGACCGAGGAAGCGGAGATCGGCCGGGTGTATCAAGGGGTCGTCAAGCGGATCACCAACTTCGGGGCCTTCTGCGAGATCTCTCCCGGCAAGGAGGGCCTCTGCCATGTGTCGGAGCTTTCGGACCAGTTTGTCCCGAAGGTGGAGGATGTGGTCAAGCTCGGCGACACGATCGCCGTGAAGGTGGTGGAGATCGACAGCATGGGAAGGATCAACTTAAGCCACAAGCAGGCCCTCCTTCCCCCAGGGACCCCTCCGGTTCCCCCTGCCCGCAGGCCTTCAGAGCGGGGGGAGGGAGGGGATCATCGCCCCCGGAGAGGCCCGGGTCCACCCCGGGGCGGCGAATTTCAGCGGGAGCCCCGGCGGGGCGGGCGGATGGGTGGAGGGCACGGAGGGCCTCCTCGACACCCCGCTCCTCACGTGTAGAGCGGCCTCTTCATGGCGCGGGAATCTCGGAGGCCGATCTTTTCCTTGAGTCCCGAGCGCAGGGCCGAGCTCTCGGGGATTCTCCTCTTCGCGGGCTCTCTCTTTCTGTTTTTGAGTCTGCTTTCCTACCGTCCGGATGACCTGCCCTTCTTCACTTCGAAAACCTCCCCCTACGTCCGGAACCTCTGCGGAATCGTCGGGGCGTGGGTGGCGGGGCTGTTCCGTTCCGCGATCGGCCTGACGAGCTACCTCCTGGCGGGGCTCGGTTTTCTCTGGGCGATCGCCCGCTTCAACGGGAAACCCCCTCAGAGGTTTTACGTCAAGCTCCTCTCCACGGTCTTCTTCTGCGTCGCCGTGAGCAGTCTTCTTTCCCTCATCTGGACTCAGGCCCTCGACGCCCGGTTCGCCCGGGGGGGCGTGGTCGGCACCCTCGTCGCCGACCGGATGGTCCAGTATTTTGGCGGGTGGGGGGCCACGGTGGTGCTTTTCACCGTGGGGCTCGTCTCCTTTCTCCTTGTCACGGAGCTCATGATCTGGCCGGTCATCCAGGAGGCCTGGAATTTCCTGCGCCGTGTTCCCTCCTGGATGGCGGAAGCGCAGGACCGCCTCGCTGAGAAGGTCCGCAGGGCCGGCTCCGGGCCTGTCTTGAAGGTGCGGACAAAGGAGCCTCCGCCGCGCGAGCCGTTGAAGTCCGCCCCTCCGCTCATCAAGCTTCCACAGTCAGCGGCCCTGGCCACCCCCGTTCGCCCTTCGACAAGCTCAGGGCGAACGGAGAAGCCCGCCGTTCGTGTGGAAACACCTTTCCAACTGCCTTCGCTGGATCTTTTGGATCCGCCTGCCGCTTCCAGGCAGCCGGCGGCGCAGGGAAAGGAGTGGCTTGAGAAGAACGCCAAGATGCTGGAGGAATCCCTCCGGGATTTCGGCATCGAGGCGAAGGTCGCGGAGGTGGAGATGGGGCCGGTGATCACCCGGTATGAGGTGGAGCCGGCCCCTGGCGTGAAAGTGCAGAAGATCACGACGCTCTCCGACGACCTGGCCCTGGTCTTGAGGGCCCCCTCGGTCCGGATCATCGCCCCGATCCCCGGCAAGGCCCGCGTCGGCATCGAGGTGCCGAATCCCGCTTCTTCCATGGTGACCCTGCGCGAGGTGCTGGAGTCCAAGCAGTTTGCTGACTCGCCCTCGAAACTGACCTTAGGGATCGGCAAGGATGTGGCCGGACATCCCCTGGTCTCGGATTTGGCCGAGATGCCCCACCTTTTGATCGCCGGAACCACCGGCTCGGGGAAGACGGTCTGCGTGAACGCCCTGATCAGCTCGATCCTCTTTCGCGCCACCCCGGAGGAGGTCCGGTTTCTCATGGTGGATCCGAAGATGGTGGAGCTTTCCGTCTTCAATGGGATTCCGCATCTCATCCTGCCGGTCTTGACGAACCCGAAGCAGGTTCCGCTGGCCCTGCACTGGGTGGTCCAGGAGATGGAGACCCGCTACCGGCTCTTCGCCAAGCTCGGGGTGAGAAACATCGAGGGCTATCTGGAAAAGCAGGCGGCCGGCGAGCTCCCCAAGGAGGAGATCCCCGACAACCTGCCGTATCTGGTGGTGATCATCGATGAGCTGGCCGATCTCATGCTCATCGCGCAGGCGGAGGTGGAAAAGACGATCGCCCGCCTCGCCCATCTTTCCCGCGCGGTGGGGATCCACATGGTGCTGGTCACCCAGCGGCCCTCGGTGGACGTCCTCACCGGCGTCATCAAGGCGAACTTTCCAGCCCGGATCTCCTTCCAGGTGGCCTCCAAGGTGGATTCGAGGACCGTGCTGGATACGATGGGGGCAGACAAGCTGCTGGGCAAAGGAGACCTTCTTTTCCTCCAGCCGGGCTCCTCCAAGCTGCTCCGGGCCCAGGGGACACTGATGACCGATCAGGAGATCGAGCGGCTGGTTAACTTCTTGAAGTCTCAGCGTCCCGCCCATTACGACACTTCGATCCTGGAGGGGGCGCAGGACAGATCACCGGAGTCCTCCGGGCAGCAGATTCAGGACCCTCTTTATCCCGAGGCGGTCCGGGTGGTCGTGGAGACCGGCCAGGCATCGGTTTCCCTCCTCCAGCGCAGGATGCGCCTGGGCTACGGACGGGCGGCCCGCATCCTTGACCGGATGGAAGAAGAGGGAATTGTCGGCCCCATCCGCGGCGCCAAGCCGCGCGAAGTCTACCTGAAGGAAGTGCCGGGTGAGCTTGACCATCGGCGAGCGTCTGAAATCGGCGCGTGAGTCTCAGAAGAAGAGTCTGGACGAAGTCGCCCGGGCGACGAAGATCCAGCGGAAGATCCTCCAGGCGATTGAAGAGGGCCGCCTTCAGGAGGTGCTCGATCCAGTCTATGCCAAGATCTTCCTGAAGAAGTACGCCGCCGCCCTGGAGCTCGACGGCAAGGCCCTGACGCAGGAATATGTCGCCCTCCTTGGCCCCGAGGCTTTTGTACCCCCTCTTTCCCTTGAGCCGGTCTCCTCGCGGGAGCCCGTGGAGGAGAGCCCTCTCGTCAAGAACGTTTTCGTCTCAGCGGGGCTGGGGATGGCCCTCTTGGTGGCCCTGACCTTCCTCGGGGTGCTGGCCTTCGATCTCATCGGCAAACCGGCCCCCAGACCCGCCGCGGAAACTCCCCCCCCGGCGAAACTCATCGTTCCCCGTTCCCAGCCCCTGAAACTCACCATCCGGACCAAGGCGGATGTCTGGATGCAGGTGAAGTCCGACGGGAGCGTTATCTTCCAGAACGTTCTGCCCGGGGGGTCTCAGGAAAGCTGGAGTGCCAGGGAGCATCTCGAGCTTTGGACCGGGAACGCCGGGGCGATGGAGGTGGTCTTAAACGGCAAGCCCCTCGGCTCGCCCGGGACCGGTGTGAAGAAGGGGATCAGGATCACCCGGGAAGGGATGTTCACTCCATGAAGGTTTACGTTTTAAGCTTGGGATGCGCCAGGACCCTCGTCGACTCCGAGGGGTTGGCGGGTCTTCTGGCCCGGTCGGGGCACACCGTGACCGAAGAGATCGGTCAGGCCGAGTGCGTCGTGGTGAACACCTGCGCCTTCATCCGGGAGGCGGAGGAGGAATCCATCGCGACGATCCTCGACGTGGCCGACCTGAAGCGGACGGGGAAGCTCCGCCGGCTCTACGTGGCCGGGTGCCTTCCCCAGAAACGCCGGCTCGAGCGGAAGGAGCTGCTGAAACTCCTTCCGGAGGTGGACGGGTTCTTAGGCCCCGGCGACCTTCGCAGACTGCCCGCGCTCATCGAGAGAAACGGCCACGGGCGTTTCTTCGTCACCTCGCCGGTTCCCACCCTTTTGTTTGAATCCAAAGATCCCCGCTGGCGGTTGACCTCGAAGCACTTCGCTTACTTAAAGATCTCCGAGGGATGCGACCACGCCTGCACCTTCTGCTCGATCCCACAGTTCCGGGGGGCGCACCGCTCCCGGACGATGGAGGATCTCGTGGAGGAGGCGAAGCGGCTTGTCTCTGATGGAGCGGTGGAGCTGAACCTCGTCGGCCAGGACACTTCCTACTACGGCGCGGACCTCTATGGACGGCCCCGCCTCGCCGAGCTCCTGGAGAAGCTCTCCCGTATTTCAGGAATTCGGTGGATTCGGGTCTTGTACGCCCATCCGGCCCACGTGACGGACGCCCTCATCCAGGCGATCCGGGACCTGCCCAACGTCGTCAAATACGTGGACATTCCGCTCCAGCACATCAACGATGCGCTTCTTTCGGCGATGCGCCGGGAGACCGACGGCGGTCAGATCCGGCGCTTGATCGATCGGTTCCGGAGGGAAATTCCCGGGGTGGCCCTTCGGACCACCTTCATCACTGGTTTTCCCGGCGAGACCGAGGATCAGGTGAAGGAGCTGGAGGAGTTCATGAAGGAAGCCCGTTTTGAGCGGTTGGGGATCTTTCCGTACTCTCCGGAGCCGAAGACTCCCTCTGAGCGGATGCCCGGTCAGCTTTCTGAGGAGATCAGGCAGGAGCGGTTTGGGCGCCTCATGCGGCTTCAGCAGGGAATCGCGAAGGAAATCAATGAACAGTGGCTTGGCCGGGAGATCGAGGTGTTAGTGGATGAACCGGTTGATGAACCAGGGACAGTCCAGGCAAGGGACACTCTACAGAGTAGGGTGTCCCCTTCTGGGCTGTCCCCGATTTACCTGGGGCGGACCACCGCGGACGCCCCAGAGGTGGACGGCCAGGTTTTCATCAGATCCCAAGCCCCTCTTTCAGCGGGCCAGCTTGTCCGGGCGAGGGTGGTCGACACCTCCGAATACGATCTCGTGGCCGAGGCCGGGTGAACCTCCCTAACCGGCTGACGCTGCTTCGGATCGCTTTAAGCTTTCTCCTCATTGTTTTCCTTCTTGCCCCCGGTTTCTCCGCCAAGCTCCTGGCGGTGATCGCCTTTACCCTGGCTTCTCTCACCGACCTGTGGGACGGGCGGCTCGCCCGGAAGAAGGGAATGGTCACCGATTTCGGAATCCTCATGGACCCGATCGCCGACAAGGTCCTGACCTTAAGCGCCTTCCTTTGTTTTGTGCAGCTTGGCCTGGCCCCGGTCTGGATGGTGGTGTTGATCGCGGCCCGGGAGTTTCTCGTGACCGGCCTCCGGCTTTTTGCGATGGGAAGAGGGCATGTTTTGCCGGCGGAGGCGGCGGGCAAGCACAAGACCGTCTCGCAAATGGTCGCGATTTCCACGACACTCCTCTTCCTCCTTGCCCGGGAGGCGTTTTCTTCCGGCGCGGCCGGCGCTGGAGGAGGCGCCGCCACGCGCTGGAGCGCAGCGGCCGGCGCTGGAGGAGGCGCCGCCACGCGCTGGAGCGCAGCGGCCGGCCGGTGGATCGCCCAGGGCGAAGCGGGGATCTGGTGGCTGATGCTCGTGACCACCGTCCTCACGCTCACGAGCGGGATCTCTTTCCTTTGGAAGCACCGGAAGCTGATCCTGTCTCTTTAGCCATGCGGACGATCGCCACGGTGGGAGGATTGGGATACTGCCCGGTCGCTCCGGGCACGTTGGGATCTCTCGTCGGGTTGGGGATTGCCTGGATCTTAAGCGGCAGCCCGTTTCAACAGGGAATCGGCTGCCTCGTGGTAATCGGTTTGGCCCTCTGGAGCGCCGGCCCCGCCGCCCGGGAGATGAACGGCGCCGATCCCAAGCCGGTGGTCATTGACGAAGTCGCCGGGATGATGGTGGCGCTCGCTGCTCTTCCGGCGAACCGAGCGGTTTACCTGGCCGGCTTCCTCCTCTTTCGTCTGCTCGATATCCTCAAGCCCGGCCCCCTCCGGCGGGTGGAGAAACTGCCCGGCAGCTGGGGGATCCTGCTGGACGATCTCGCGGCCGGTTTACTCACGAACCTGATGGTGCGGTTTTCGCTGCTGGTTTTCCGTTAACAGTGGATGATCCGGATTCAAGCGGGGAATTGGAGAATCCTTTGGGGCTTCCGGTTCTCCCGCTTGCCCAGCCCCTCAAGATTCTGCGCCTCACCGGTCCCGAAGGCCGGACCCACCTCGTCCTCTTCACCGCGGCCTAAGGGCTGAAGCGCGGCCTTTTCCCGTGTGGTAAACTGGTGGGGATGAAAAATTCCAGCGGGCTCCGGTAGGTGGCGGGCGTCCATACCTCGGATAGGGTTACCATCACCCGGATTTTTAATTACGGCACCCTCGCGGAATGGCAGCGGATGAAGCGGCGCTATACGCCGGCTCAGATTCGAGCGGCTCTCGAGCATCCCCTGCGGGGCCAGTGGACCCGACGCGCAAAGCGTTTTGCGGAGGTTCTCTTCAACGTCCGCCTGCCTGAGGAAGTCCTCATCTCCTACGATGCCTGAGCTCCGGCTGGAGGAAGCCGCACCATCGCCCTGTGGCTTAGAAAGGGATCTGCGCTATCACGCTGTAGGTGGGGCCGTGGGGGGAGAGGGCCGACTGGAAGAGGGTGAGACCGTTGGCCTCGGCCGGGGAGGAGACAGCGAACTCAGCGACCTGAAGTTTCTTCACCAGGGGGGCCAGCCCTTGGGTTGCACGAACCCGGCCGATCGTCAGGTGGGCGAAGAAGGGCCGTTCCTCAGCGGGAAAACCCAGGCGCTTGCACGTTTCTTCCACGGCGCCCGCCAGTTTTTCCAACTGGTCTTTCCCTTCGCCGACTCCCAGCCAGAGGACGCGGGGGAAGGTGGTCTTCGGGAAGGCGCCGATTCCCTCCACCCGGAATGGGAATGGCCTTGTCCCGCTCACCGCGGATCGGAGCCCTTCCTGGAGCGCCCGAAGTCGGTCCTCGGCGATGGCGCCAAGGAATTTCAAAGTGAGATGAAGATTCGCCGCTTCCACCCACTTCACGTCGGCGCCGGTTTTCTTGAACTCTTCCTGGAGAGCCGCCACTTCCTGCTGGAGGGATTCCGGGAGTTCGACGGCCACAAAGCAGCGCATGCGCTAGGGAAGCAGAAAAAGGCGCACCAAGTTGAGTGCTGCCTGAGAGGCCTTGAATTTGACGGTGGCGCGGTCGCCGGAGAAGAGAAATCGTTCGACTTGAGTCTGGCGGGGAGCGCTCAAGGCGACGTAAACAAGGCCCACCGGTTTCAGCTTGCTGCCGCCCGTCGGACCGGCGATCCCGGTGGCGCTTAAGCCCAGGTCCGAACCGGCCATCCTTCGGACCCCCTCGGCCATCGCCCGGGCCGTCTGCGGGCTCACCGCCCCATATCGCCCGATGGTTTTGACGGGGACTTTCAGGGGGTGCTCTTTGAGCGCGTTGGCGTAAGCGACCACTCCTCCCCGGAAGTATTCCGACGAGCCGGACGCCTCGGTGATCCGGTGCTGGATGAGACCCCCGGTGCAAGACTCGGCCACCGCCAGGGTGAGCCGCTTTCCCTTCAACAGCTTTCCAACCGCCGACTCGAGCGACTCATCGTCGGCGCCGTAAATGAGGTCTTTAAGCCGCTGACGGATCCTCCTCTCCATCCGGCGGATGAGCCGGTCCGCCGCCGCAGCACCGGTCGCTTTCGAGGTGATTCTCAAATCCACCTGTCCCGGGTGGGCGTAGATTCCGATGGTGACCTTCCCCCGAAGGGCCAGAATGTCCCGGACCTTCGCGTCCACCTCCGATTCGGTCAGGCCGGCGGTCTTGAGAGTTCTGGAGCGGATGACGGTTTTGCCCGCGTAACGCCTCAGGCGGGGTGTCAAGTACCTCTCCACCATCGGAATCAGCTCCGCCGGGGGCCCCGGCAACGCCACCAAAAGCTGAGGGGTCAGACCCCTCTTGAGCTTCAGGAGGAGGCCGGGGGCGGTTCCGACCGAGTTGGGCAGAACGATCGCCCCCTTGGGGATCAGCGCCTGGCGGAGGTTTGCCTTGGGCATCCTGATTTTCAGCCGGGCGAACCGGGCCTTGATCTGCCGAAGGACGTTTCGGTTCAAGAGAAGCCGCTTTCCCGAGGCGGAGGCGATCGCCTCCAGGGTGACGTCGTCCACCGTGGGCCCCAGGCCTCCGCAGGTGATGACCAGGTCCGCCCTGGACAGGGCGGACCGGATCGCCTCCTTCGACCGGACAGGGTTGTCCCCCACGGTGACATGGCGGTGGCAGTCGATTCCCAGACCCGCCAGGACCCGGCCCAGGGTGGTGGCGTCGCTGTTGGGGGTGAAGCCCAGCAGGAGCTCGGTCCCGATGGCGATGATTTCGGCTCTCATCTCTTCCTCTATATAGCACACCCTCCCGATGAATTTCTTATGCAAAATATTTTCATAATTGACAAAAATAAAAAACGGCAGTATAAGGATGAAGCTGTTGAGGGCTGTCTGTTGCCTTGACCAACCCAAGAGGAGCAAGCTATAATGACCACTCTAAACGAGGAAGCCATGCCAACCACCAAAACCAAGGAAGAAGCCAAAGAGAAGAAAACCGACAGCGCGAAATCCCTCGAGGCCCAGCGGGCCGACAAGGTGAAGGCGCTGGAGCTGACCCTGGCCCAGATCGAAAGGCAGTTCGGCAAGGGGGCGATCATGAAGCTGGGGGGCGAAACGCTGACCAACGTCCCCTCCCTGCCCACCGGTTCCATCGCCCTCGACATGGCCTTAGGAATCGGAGGGATCCCCCGGGGAAGGGTCGTTGAGATTTTTGGGCCGGAGTCTTCCGGCAAGACCACCCTGACCCTCTCTTTGATCGCCCAGACCCAGCGCAATGGGGGCATCGCCGCCTTCATCGATGCCGAGCACGCCTTCGATCCGACCTACGCCAAGAAAATCGGAGTCGACTGCGAGGAGCTCTTGATCTCGCAGCCCGATACCGGGGAGCAAGCGCTCGAGATCGCGGAGATGCTGATCCGCTCCAACGCCGTGGACGTGGTGGTCGTGGACTCCGTGGCCGCCCTCGTTCCAAAGGCCGAGATCGAAGGGGAGATGGGAGACGCCCATGTGGGGCTTCAGGCCCGGCTCATGTCCCAGGCCTTGAGGAAGCTCACCGGGGCGATTTCACGGTCGAAGACGTCGCTCGTCTTCATCAACCAGCTCCGGGAGAAGATCGGGATCATGTTCGGGAACCCCGAGACGACTCCGGGGGGAAGGGCCCTGAAGTTCTACGCCTCGGTCCGGCTGGACATCCGGCGGATCGAGCACATCAAGCGCGGGGAGCAGGCGGTCGGCTCCCACGTGCGGGTCCGGGTGGTGAAGAACAAGGTGGCTCCCCCCTTCCGCCAGGCGGAGTTCGACATCATGTACGACGAAGGGATCTCCAGGTCCAGCGACCTGATCGACGTGGGGACGCAGACCGGGCTCCTTCAAAGAAGCGGCGCTTGGCTCCTCTACGGCGAGGTCAAGCTCGGCCAGGGCCGGGAGAACGCCCGCTCCTTCTTGAAGGAAAACCCCAAGCTTTTGTCGGAGCTGGAGTCAAAACTCAGAGACGTCGCCCTGAAGTCAGCGAACTCTTAGCGGCTTCTCTTAGAGCTGGCTGCACTTTTCGACAGCGTGTCCGCCAACCGGTTTTGGCGGACACGCTGTTTCACTCAAGGGAGGTGAAAGGAAGAATGAAACGGTTTGCGGGAAGACTCTCTTTTGCGCTCCTCTTGGGTCTTTGCGTGCCGTGCGGGGCGCAGACGGCCTCCAACCTGTCCGTGGCCCAGCAGATGGAGCAGCAGTTTGTCGACGTGGCCGAGAAGGTGGGTCCGGCCGTCGTCTCCATCTCGATTGAGGCCACCGAGCGGGTCCGCTTCCGGCGCCAGCCCTTTGGAGAAGGGCCCTTCTCGGAGTTCGAGGATGACCTCTTCGACCGCTTCTTCCGGGATTTCTTCGGGGATCTGCCGGAGCGGGAGTTCAAGCACAGGGGGCTGGGGACCGGCGTGCTCATCGATGACGAGGGAACCATCCTCACCAACGAGCATGTCGTCCACGGCGCCGACAAGGTGACGGTGACCCTGCCCGACGGCCGGGAGTTCAAGGGCCAGATCAAGGGAACCGACCTCCGGTCGGACCTGGCGGTCCTGAAGATTCCGGCGAAGAATCTCCCCTACGTGGAGCTCGGCGACTCGGACCAGGTGAGAATCGGCCAGTGGGCCATCGCCATCGGAAACCCCTTCGGCTGGGCCGTGGGAGGGGCCGAGCCCACCCTGACGGTGGGGGTGGTCTCCGCGCTGAACCGGAGTTTCAAGACGGGACAGCCGGGCCGCGACTATTCGGACTTGATCCAGACCGACGCCGCCATCAACCCCGGCAACAGCGGCGGGCCTCTCGTCAACCTCGCCGGTCAGGTGATCGGGATCAACGTCGCCATCTTTTCAACGAGCGGCGGCACCCAGGGGATCGGCTTCGCCATCACGAGCAACACCGCCAAAGCGGTCCTCGGGGATCTCATCCAGGGGAAGAAGATCCTCTACGGCTGGCTCGGGGTGAACGTCCAGGACATCACCGAGGAGCTTTCCAAGCATTTCGGCCTCGAGTCGAAAGAGGGAGTGATTGTGGCCAAGGTCCTGGCTGCTTCTCCCGCTGAAAGGGGAGGCCTCCGGGACGGCGACGTGATTTTCCGGATGAACGGCGAACCGCTGAAGGATGTGCGCCAGCTCTTGAAAAAGGTCTCGCACGCTCCCGTGGGAAAGGAAATGGAGCTGGAGGTGATCCGCGCCGGCCAGCCGGTCCGCCTCTCGGTCAAGATCGGCGAGCGGCCCTCGGAAGGCGAGCCTGAGGAGAAGAAGGACGCGAAGGGCTGGCGCGGCCTCAAGGCGGGACCGATCACGCCGGAGATCGCCGAGCGGTTCGGCCTGCAGGAGGTCAAGGGGGTGATCGTCATGGACGTCGAGCCGGGATCCGCGGCGGAGGAAGCGGCCTTCAGGCCGGGGGATCTCATTTTCGAGATCAACCGCCAGCCGGTCCGCTCGATGAACGACTTCATCTCCGCCACCCAGAGGGCCCAGGGGGATGTCCTGGTCAAAACCTCCCGGGGCTACACGGTCTTGAGGCAAGCAGGGTAGTGCCCCCCGACACCTCCCTCGAGAAGGCCCGGGCCAGCGGCCTGCGGCTTGTCAAGTTCCGTCCCCGGTCGGAGTCGGAGTTCCGCCAGCGCCTTTCCCGGAAAGGTTTTGGATCGGAAACGGTCTTGGCGGTGGTGGAGGAGTTCAAGCGCAGGGACCTCCTCAACGACGAGAAGTTCGCGCGGCTCTTCGCCTCGCACCAGATGGCCCACAAGCCGATGGGTCGAGCCGGCCTCCTGACCCTGCTGAAGGCCAAGGGGGTCGAAGGGGGGCTTGCCGGCGCCGCCGTGAGTCAGGCGGCCGGCGAGGAGGATGAGTTCGCCCTCGCACGGGAATTGGCGGCCAAGAGGGTCGCCGCCACAAGAGGGGTCAAGCCCGACGCGCTCAAGCGCCGCCTCTTCGGATTTTTAAGCCGACGGGGGTTCTCCTCGGAGGTCGTCTACAAGGTGCTCCGGGAAGTTTCCATTGAAGAGCGCTGAGCTGAGGAGGCGGTTCCTCTCCTTCTTTGAGAAGCGGGGGCACCGGGTGGTCCCCAGCGATTCCCTGGTTCCGGTCAAGGACCCCACCCTTCTTTTCACCGGCGCGGGGATGAACCAGTTCAAGGAGCAGTTCTTAGGCCTCAGGCGCGAGATGACCCGCGCGGCGAGCTCTCAGAAGTGCTTCCGGACCGGAGACGTGGAGCAGGTGGGCCGGACCCCGGCCCACCTGACTTTCTTTGAGATGCTAGGCAACTTCTCCTTCGGGGATTACTTCAAGAAAGAGGCGATCCTTTACGCTTGGGAGTTCATGACGAAAGAGCTTTCTATTCCTCCGGAAAAGCTTTGGGCTTCGGTGTACGAGTCGGACGGGGAAGCGGCTCTCGTCTGGGAGAAGAGGGTCGGACTCCCCAAGGACCGGATCGTCCGCTTCGGGGCGAAAGAGAACTTCTGGCCCTCCAATGCCCCGGCCGACGGGCCCAACGGCCCCTGCGGCCCCTGCTCGGAGATCTACTACGACTACGAGAAGTGTCTCCTGGGCAAGGCTTGCCCCGACCCGGACCGCTGCGCGCCGGGCTGCCCCTGCGGGCGGTTCGTGGAGGTGTGGAACCTCGTCTTCACCCAGTACGACCGGCAGCCGGACGGGAGCTTGAAGGATCTTCCGGCCAGGAACATCGACACCGGGATGGGGTTGGAACGGCTCACGGCGGTGATGCAGAACAAGATGTCGGTCTTCGAGACCGATCTTTTTGAGCCGCTCGGATCGCAGATTAAATCACTAGCTCAAATTAACCAGAACCATTTTGCTGAAAAGTCAATGAGGATCGTTGCCGACCATCTCCGCGCGGCCACCTTCCTAGCCGCCGATGGCCTCAAGCCTTCAAATGTTGAGGCCGGTTATGTCATGCGCCGTCTAATCAGGCGAGCCGTAACCCATGGCAGAATTTTAGGTATTGAGGGTTATTTTGTGTCCGAGCTTTCTGAAACGGTGATAGATAA
>JACPXR010000112.1 GCA_016196465.1 Candidatus Omnitrophota bacterium
GGGAAAGTCGGCCCGGTTCAAGTACAGAAACTCCGTCCGGTACAGCCCGATCCCCTGGGCGCCGTGGGCGATCACGGAAGGGATCTCGTCGGGAAGCTCGATGTTCGCCGCCAGGTTCACCCGGTGGCCGTCGGGCGTCTCCGCGGGAAGGTCCTTCACCTTGAGGAGGGCCTGGTCGATCGTCTCCAGCTTCACCTTCATCTCCTCATAGGTCTTGAGCGCCTCCGAATCCGGGTTGATGAGGACGCTCCCGCTGGTCCCGTCCACGACGACGATGTCATCCGGCTTGATCTGATAGGTCGCCACCTGAAGGCCCACCACCGCGGGGATCTCCAGGGATTTCGCCATGATCGCCGTGTGGGAGGTGCGCCCGCCGATGTCGGTGACGAAACCGATCACATGCTGGCGGTGCATCGTGGCCGTGTCGGAGGGGGAAAGGTCGTACGCGACGACGATGACCGGTTGGGCCAGATCGGAAAGGCCCTGCCGCTTCAAGCCGGTGAGGTTGCGGAGGATCCTCCGCCCGACATCCTCGAGGTCGCTCGTGCGCTCTCTCAGGTACTCGTCCTCTACCTTGGAGAAGGCGTGGATGTATTTCTTGAGCACGTCGGCGAAGACGCACTCGACGGCGAGAAGGTCGTTTTTGAGGCGGTGGATCACCTCCTCGATGAGGGCCCGGTCCTCGAGGAGCATGAGGTGGGCGTTGAAGATCTCCGCGTGCTCCATGCCGATCTCTCCGGAGATCTTCTCCTGAATCTGCTGGATTTCCCGCCGCGTCTGGATCAGGGCCTCTTCAAAACGGGCGATCTCCTGGGGAATGTTCGAGGCGGGGATCTCCCGCTTGGTGATCGGAATCTCCTCGCTGTCGAGGAGAAAGGCCCGCCCGATCGCCACGCCGGGGGAAGCGGGGATTCCCGTGAGGCGCTGAGGCCGATGAGGAGGCCCCGGCTCGGGAGGGGGCTGGGATCTAGCGGCCGGCCGTCGAGCCATGGGAAGAGCGGTGCCTGACCACATGCACCACGGCCGGGGTATCGTGGTGGGAAATCACCTGCTCGAGGGCCTGGACCGCCTCCCGGGCGTCCGGACCTTCCGCGGCGAGGGTGATGACGGCCCCCCGCCCGGCCGCCAGCGTCAAGACCCCCATGATCGACTTTCCATCCGCCTCGTTCTTTCCCCGGCGGACCCGGATCGTGGACTTGAAGCGGTTGGCCACCTGCACAAAGAGGGCGGCGGGACGGGCGTGAAGGCCCGAGCGGCTGCGGACATGCACCCTTTTTTTGACCTGGGCCGGGGAGGCCTTGGGCCGGGCAGGCATGTCAGAGGGACTCCATCTGGACCTGGGCGGCAACGGACCAGGAGCGGCGGGGCCCCAGGCGGACGGGCCAAAGGAAGGTGAGACTGACCCCACGGTAGGTCCGGCAGATCCCGCGGGCGGACTCCGTGGAGTTCTCCAGCGGAAAATGCCACAGCCGGGCCGGGCGGCTCAGGGAGAAGCCCGCCTGAAGGCGCTCCAGGGGATCTGTCACCGCAAAGCGGCGAATCCCGCGGGCCTCGCCCACCCGGTTGACGTGAGCGTCCTTCAATCCCAGGGCCACCTCCGTTCCAAAAAGGAAGGCCAGCATGCTTCGCGAGCGGTTGGTCAGCCGATAGGAGACAGACACCGATTCTCCCTTCCGGGTCGGAATGAAAGTTTTCGACAGTTCAAGGGGCCGCCTGATTCCGGCGATCTTCAACTCCTTGGCTCGCCCCTGAGAAAACCGGCGGACATCGGAATTGGAGGAGAGAAAATGATCGCGTTGAAGGAGAAGTTTCTTCATCGTCGCCTTTAAGCGCCCTTCTGATCCTCCTGCTGGATGATCCTCAAAACCTGCTTCTCGTCTTTGGCTTCCTTCAGCGACTCCCGGAAGAAGCGGTCTTTCAAGAGACGGGAAATCCGGGCCAGGGCCTTCAGGTGCGGCCCCGCGGAATCCTCCGGGGCCACGAGCAGGAAAAAGACGTGGGCGGGCTCTCCATCCAGGGAATCGAAATTGACCCCCCGCCGGGAAAGGCCGAAGGCCCCCACCAGCTCCCGGACGCAGTTGGACTTGCCATGGGGAATCCCCACCCCCTGGCCGATCCCCGTCGAACCCAGCCCCTCGCGGGCCATGAGGATCGGAACCAGCTTCTCCTCCTCGGCCGGCTTGATCTCCCCGGCCTTCACCAACGAATGCACCAGTTCCCGGATGACCCCTTCCTTGTGGGTCGCCGAGAGATCCACGCTGATGGCCTTCTCGCGCAAGAAATCGGTAATTTTCACTCCGTCAAACCTCCCTTCAAACCTTCGGTTGATCCCCCTGAAAGAGGATGGAGCGGGTGATGGGACTTGAACCCACGACGTCCTCGTTGGCAACGAGGTGCTCTACCGCTGAGCTACACCCGCAAAGGATTGCTTTTGGGCGGAAGAGGACTTGAACCTCTACGGGTTTCCCCAGCAGCTCCTAGGGCTGCCGCGTCTACCGTTCCGCCATCCGCCCGACAGAAATTGTGGTGCCCCCGCCGAGGATCGAACTCGGAACCTTCTCCTTAAGAGGGAGCTGCTCTCCCAATTGAGCTACGGAGGCGCCTGATCGAAAATGTTCAATAAAACCCTCAATCCCTCGAGTCTCCCTGTGCCACTTAAAGCGCGCCCGGGGAGACTCGAACTCCCAACCTCCAGGTTCGAAGCCTGTCACTCTATCCAATTGAGCTACGGGCGCAAAACTTAAGGATAGCAGATAGAGGGGGGGGAATCAAACCTGTGCCTGCGGTGGGCGGACCGCTAGGGAGTCACCGCGCCGCAGGCGACGCGGGCGCCCGCGCTGCCGGCAGGATCGGTGGTCTCATCGTCCGGATTGGCGTGGATCACAAGGGAGGTCCCTTGGGGCTTCAGGAGCCCGCGCGGCCCATTCCCCAAATTCACCCCGGTAGCCAGGACTTCCGTTTCCAGCTCCCCCTCAGGACCGACCACCAGGTTGGGAAGATCCCCCGCGTGGGCTCCTTTGGGGTTCTTTTTTCCGTGCTCCCTCCCCTCCGGGTTGAAATGCCCGCCGGCCGATTTAAA
>JACPXR010000087.1 GCA_016196465.1 Candidatus Omnitrophota bacterium
GATAATTCTTATATCGGGGCAAATGCCGTAGTGATTAAAGACGTCCCGGCAAACTCCACAGTCGTGGGGGTCCCGGGGAGGATCGTGCGCCAGGAAGGCAGAGTTTTTCCCGGGATCAAGCTCGACCACACGAACCTTCCCGACCCTCTGGCGCAGGCGCTGGAGAAGCTCCAGCGCGAGATCGACCAGATCGAACACCAGCTGAAAGAGCACCGGAAAAAGCAGTAGGTTCATGCCCCTGAAGCTCACCAACACCCTCACCGGAAAGAAAGAGGAATTTCAGCCGCTGAATCCTCCCCGGGTGACGATGTACGTCTGCGGCGTCACCGTCTACGACCACTGCCACATCGGACACGCCCGGGGGGCGGTGGTCTTCGACGTGCTGCGGCGGTATCTGGAAGGCCGCTGCGGCTTTCAGGTCAAGCACGTCCGCAACATCACCGACGTGGATGACAAGCTCATCGACCGGGCGAGGGATGAGGCCTCCGGCTCTGATCTGAAACGAGCCGTCCAGGAGCTGGCCCAGCGCCATGAAAGAAGCTTTCAGGAGGATTTCAGGCGGCTGGGGCTGCTGGCTCCAACCCATGAGCCACGGGCCACGGAGTTTATCGACAAGATGGTTCGGTTCATCGAGACCCTGCTGGCCCGGGGGATCGCGTACGAGGGAGCCGACGGCGTCCATTTTTCCGTCCGGAAGCTGGAGGGCTACGGGAAGCTGTCGCACCAGAGTCTGGATGCCCTCCTCGAAGGGGTTCGAGTGGACCCCGGCGAAGGAAAGAAAGAGCCGCTCGATTTCGCCCTCTGGAAAAAGGCCAAGCCCGATGAGCCAAGCTGGCCGAGCCCCTGGGGAGAAGGGCGCCCCGGGTGGCACATCGAATGCTCCGCCATGTCGACCGAGCTTTTAGGGGACACCTTCGACATTCACGGAGGAGGGATCGATCTGATCTTTCCCCACCATGAGAATGAGCTTGCCCAGGCGGCGGGGGCGGGAAAGAAGTTCGCGCGGCTCTGGCTGCACAACGGGCTCCTCACGGTGAACGGCCAGAAGATGTCGAAGTCCCTGGGAAACTTTGTGACGATCGATCAGGTCCTTCAGAAGCACCTTGCGGACGTCCTGCGCCTTTTCTTCTTGAGCGCCCATTACCGCTCCCCGCTCGACTTCACCTGGGATCGCCTGGACGTTGCGGCGCGATCCTACGAAGGCTTCACAATATTTCTCAGACATGCCAGCGCGCTCGGTCCTCTACGTTCAGAAGATATCAATATGGCGAAGAACTCACCTAATTGGAAATCCGTGCAAAAGCTTTTCGATGATTTTTACGAATCGATGGATAACGACCTCAACACACCAGAAGCAATAGCAGTTCTTCACTCTTTTGATCTTTATGGAAATATGTCATTAAGGGCTGCCACAGTTAAGGAACGAGAGACTAGACACGCGTGCGTTCGAGTTGTCAGAGACAAGTTTCTCGAATTCTCTAATCTGCTGGGGTTTTCAATGGAGATTGAAGATGCAGTGCCATTAGAAGTAGACAAGTTGGTGGAAGAAAGAGAAAAGTTTAGGCAAGGCGGACAATATTCAATGGCAGATTTTATTCGGAAACAATTACTTGATTTGGGCTGGGTCGTGGAGGACACGAGCGGCAAAACCATCGTGAGGAAGCGTGTCTAGCCGGGGAGTGTTCATTACGCTGGAGGGGCCGGAGGGCTCCGGCAAATCGACCCACGGGCGGCGGCTGGCCCGCTGGCTTCAAAGGGAGGGCTGCCGGGTTCTTTTCACGCGCGAACCCGGCGGGACAATCCTGGGCCGGCGTCTGCGGCGGATGCTCTTGGACCGCCGAAGCGGCAGGATCGATCCGTTTGTGGAGCTTTGCCTCTATGAAGCCAGCCGGGCTCTTTTGGTCCGGCGGGTGATCCGGCCCGCCTTGAAGGCGGGAAAGGTGGTCCTCCTGGACCGGTTTCAGGATTCCACCTGGGTTTACCAGGGGTGGGCCGGCGGAACGGATCTCAAGCTCATCGAGGCGATCGGACGGGCCTCCACGGGAGGGCTTGAGCCCCGCCTGACCCTTCTCTTGGACCTTCCGGCCAGGAGGGGTCTGGCCCGCGTGAGACATCCGAACCGGATGGAAGCCAAGCCCCTCTCGTTTCACGAGAGGGTCCGGAAAGGGTATCTCCATTTGAGCAGGCGGCAGCCCGGGAGGTTTCGGGTGATCCGGGCGGACCGCCCCATCGAGCAGGTCCAGCAGGAAATCCGGAAGGCGGTGCGCCGTGTCCTTCGCTGAAATCGCGGGCTTAAGAGGGCCGATCCGCCTTCTGGAGGGCCAACTGAAGAGGGGGAAGCTGGCCAGCACCTATCTTTTGACCGGCATGCGGGGGATCGGCAAGCGGACCCTCGCCCTGGAGCTGGCCAAGGCGCTGGAGTGCGCCTTTCCCGATCTCATCGAGGTGAAGCCCGATTCGGAATCAGGGCAGATCCGGATCGACCAGATCCGGGCCCTGGCCGGCGGCATGAACCTCACCCCTCTGCGGGGCCAGTGGAAGATCGGCCTCATCGATGAAGCCGACTCGATGACCGAGGAGGCATCGCATGCCTGCCTGAGACTGCTGGAGGAGCCGCCGGAGCGGTCGATCCTCATCCTCATCGCGGCCCGTCCCCACCGGCTTCCGGCCACCGCGGTCTCCCGGTGCCACCTCGTGCGCTGTTTCCCACAGGGGATTGAAGAGGTGAAGCGGTTCCTTCAGTCGAGGGAGAAGCTGGACTCCGCCTCGGCCTCGATCGCGGCCACCCTCTCCGGCGGCCGGCTGGGTGTGGCCCTGAACCTTCACCGGAAGGAACAGCTTTCCGCCAAGAACGCCTGTTTGGATCAGCTCCTTTCCGCTTGGCGGCAGAGGAGACTCGAGATCCCGCTGGGGACCGCCCCCCGGGCGGAGGTGGAACAGGCCCTGGAGTGGCTGGCCGCCTGGTGGCGGGATCTGGTTCTCTTGAAGCTTCAGGCCGACTCCTCCTGGCTCATCCATCGGGACCGGGCGGAGGACCTCCGGCGGGAGCTTGGCGCCCTTCGGGGGGGCGTGGAGTCCCTTCTTTCCCGGATCGAGCGGACGTATCTGGCCCAGGAGGCGGTCCAGCGGAACGCCTCCCCCCGGATCGCGCTGGCGGCCGTCTTAAGCCAGGGTGAACGTGGATAAGCGTTTTTATCTCACCA
>JACPXR010000086.1 GCA_016196465.1 Candidatus Omnitrophota bacterium
CCCTTCGGTCCTTCAGACCCGTGGTGATCTTTGAATACGCGCAGATCGGCTGGCATGGCTCCCATACCTCGCTGGAATCCGCAAGGGATTGGCTTTCCAGCCTGGGATACCGGCTCTTCGTGGTTACGCATAGCCGCCTGGTCCCTTTGGGGCAGGCCCCCTTCGCGGGGTGTTTTAATCTCCTCGCCGTTCCTGGAGCTTCCTTGGATCAGAAAGAGATGATCGATGCTTTCAAGTAGCATTGCCGCCTTTTGCCTTCTGACCCTGCTGGCCTTTTTCGGTCCGGTAGAGTCACCGGCGCTGACGCCGTGGCTGCTTGCCATCTTTGGATTGCTTACCTTTTTTCCCCTGGTTCGATGGGTGACCCGGCGACAGGTAGACTTCTTCGAGATGATCTACGCGGTGTCCTTTGGTTATTTTATCTACTTCGTCCTGGGTTATATCCAGTCGATGAGCGAGCCGGTCATCGCTGCGGAGCAGATTATTTACGAAGGGTATGTAAACAAGGCCTTGCTGTATACGGCCACGGGATTCTCGGTCCTCCTGGTGGGATACTATGGGCCGTTTGCCTTCTCTCTGAAAAGGACGCTCCCGCGGCTTCGTCTGGCTACGGATCCTGCCCAGGCGCATCTGGCCCTCTATCTCCTCTATGCGTTTGGAACGGCTATTCGCCTGTATCTGCTCTCTCTGGGGACGCATACGTGGAGCACCAAGCTTGAGGAGATTGCCTACGGCTCCTCAATGAACGCCCTTGCAAGTAATCTTGCCTATCTGAACAACCTGGCCTCCACAGCCTATGTGCTGGCCACCGTGTATTTCTTCAGCGAGGGGCGGACGAGGGTGTTGGGTGTGGTCCTCTGGGGGGTCATGTTGCCCCTTGAATGTCTCTGGGGTTTCCTGCAGGCCTCCAAGAGCGCGTTCATCCCGACCGCCATGGCCCCATTCATTGCCATGAATTATCTGCGGCGCAGGGCCACCGTCGGCCACGTGATCTTGCCGGTGCTGTTTGTCGTCTTCATCGTCTATCCGGCGGTGACCGAGTATAGAGGCTGGGCCGTTGATTACCCCATCCAACTGAACACTCTCGCGCAGGATCTTCCAAAGATCGGGCGGGATCTGCTGACGGGGGTGACCACCGAAGAGTCCCAAACCTATGTGGGAGGGGCCCCCTCAATGGTGATACGGCGGGTGGACGGAACCTCCACCGTTAGCAAGGTGATCCAATACGTGGAAGGGCATGGGATCATCTATGGCCAGACCCTCTGGCAGCTTCCTCTCATCCTTATCCCTACCATGTTCTTGCCCAAGAAGTACGAGCACCTCGCCTACGGATCGGAGTTTTATGGGGAGGTCCAGGGGGTCTACGGAACCACCTCCGGAATAGCCATCATGCAGGCGGGAGAATTCTACCTCAACTTCGGCCTCAGGGGGCTGTTGATAGGGATGTTTTTGCAGGGGATTCTCTACCGGGTATGGCAGATCTATTGGGTGCAGGGGGATCCTCTGAGCATCGCCTTCTTTATTCTGGGATGGCGTATCCTCACCTTGATTGAGGTCCCCCTTTCTTTCGCCTATGGAGAGCTGATACGGGAAGTTGTCTTCATGATACCCATAGTCTGGCTCATGACCCGCCGGGCCTCCAGGGAGCCAGGCCCGGTTTCCGGGAGGCCTCCTCCATGAAAGCCCAGATCCTTCTTTTGGCCAACAACTTGGGGATCGGCGGCTCTGAACGGTCGCTTCAGCTCTACGCGACGCATCTTGACCGCCGGCTGTTTGACGTCAGGGTCTGCGGGATTTTTCAAGAGGGGAGCCGGGGCATCTTGCTGCGTCACAACGGAATCCCCGTCCATTCGGCGCTGGGCGATCCGGACGCCGTTGGGCGGCTGGTAGAAAAACACCAGGTGCAGCTTATCCATCTGTTCCGGAGCGGCTACTACGAACCCCATTGGGATCGGGTGATCCATGCCTGTCTTGGGAGGGGCGCAAGGTCCGTTGTGGAGACCAATGTCTTCGGGTTCGTGGATAAAGGCTCCAGTGATTCTTTCATCGACCTTCATTTGCACCCGTCGAAATCGAGCTATTTGAGATTTTACCGGGAAGCCATGGCCTGCCGGTATCCGCGGCTGAACCGGCATCACGTGCTTTACTACCCCGTGGACCCTCTGACGTTCCATCCTCCTTCCGGGGAGAGCCGCCAGAGGGCCCGGGCTCAACTTGGGCTTGGGCAGGGGGCGTGTATCCTCTTGCATGTGGCTCGTCCCGATGTGCGGCGATGGAGCGATCTGCTTTTGGAAGCGCTTCCCGCCATCTTTCGTCTTGTACCGGAGGCGCAGATGGTCTTCATGACCCTGCCGGATTCCCGCCGGCGCTGGCTTCAGAAGCAACCGTTCGCCGACCGGTGTCTCGTTCTGCCTACCACGGCGGACGACCTCCGTCTGGCGGAGGTTTACGCCGCCTCAGACATATTCCTCCACGCTGCCAGGAAGGGAGAATCCTTTGGGCTGGCCATTGCCGAAGCGATGGCCAGTGGGATTCCCGTCGTCACGGCCTCCGCCCCATGGGGACCCAACGCCCAGATTGAGCTGGTAGACCATCTGGAGACAGGCATTGTCGCCAATACCCCAGAGGCCTTTTCAGACGCGGTGGTCCACCTGGCCCATCATCCTGATGAGCGGCGGAGGATGGGCCTTGCCGGCCGGCAGAAGGTGGAGAGGCTGTACGGAGCGCCCAGGCAGGGGCGGATCCTCACCCGCTGTTATCTGGAGCTTCTTGCCCAGAAAGGGATCGAACTGGATTCACCCCTCCAGCCCTCGACAGAAGCGGGGGTGTCTATGGAGGAGTTGGTTGCCTATGGGCAGGAGTATCAGAAACGGCTGGCTGCCTCCTGGGATGGGGCAGGGCCGGCCAGACAGCGGATCTTTGACCGGTCCTTCTTCTCCAGGGCGCGCTGGTTTTTGCTCGATGCATGCGAAACGATGTGGATCCGGTGGAAAGAAAAGAACTAGCCATCACGGCCTGCAGGTCCTGCCGCCGTCCATCCAAGGAGCTCACCCCCATTCTCTCCTTAGGGAAACTCTACGTTTCCAACTTTGTAGATCCCTCCACCCATGAGGAGGCGAGCCGGAAGGTCCCTCTGGATTTGGTTCTGTGCGACGCGGGTTCGGGCGGATGCGGCCTCGTGCAACTGAAGCATACAGCCCCCCCAGAGTGGATGTACCCACAGTATTGGTACCGCTCCGGGATGAATGCGAGCATGCTCAGGGCCCTGGCAGACATCACAAGCAAGGCCGAGCGGCTTGCTCAACCCTCGGCTGGAGATGTCGTGTTGGACGTCGGCTGCAATGACGGCACCCTCCTTCGGACGTATCCATCCCCCGGCCTGGTCCGTGTCGGTTTCGAGCCGGCGGCCAACCTTGTTCCTGAGGCGGCCGTCGGGACAAGCAAGATCATCAACCGGTATTTTAACCTCGCTGATTTTGAGGAGCATTTCCCCGGCAGGAAGGCCAAGATCGTTACCAGCATCGCGATGTTCTACGATTTGGAGGATCCCAACCAGTTCACCGCCGACGTCGCCGGATGCCTGGACGGGAACGGCATTTGGGTCGTCCAGATGAGCTATCTTCCCCTGATGCTGGAGAGAAACGCCTTCGATAACATCTGCCACGAACATCTGGGTTATTATTCGGTCAACTCCCTTCAGCACCTGCTGAAGCCGCACGGGCTGCGGGTGGCGGACGTGGAGTTGAACGAGGTCAACGGTGGAAGTTTTCGGGTCGTGATCTCTCATGAGAAGGCGAAAGGATTGCGCCTGGCCGGCGGGGAAGGGCGAGTCGCCACCCTGGAGGAGTCTGAGCGATCCATGGGATTGGGCTCTCCCGGGATCTACCATGCGTTCGCCGCCCGGATCGGGAAGATCAAGGATCAGCTGGTCGGATTTATCCAACAGGAGCATCGGCGCGGCAGGAGGATCTATGTCTACGGGGCCTCCACCAAGGGCAACACGCTGCTTCAATTCTTCCAATTGGACTCACGGCTCATCCGAGCGGCCGCTGAGCGAAACCCCGAGAAATGGGGGAAGAGGACCGCGGGCACCCGAATCCCCATCCTCTCAGAGGAGCAGGCCAGGGCTGACCAGCCCGACTATTTCCTCGTTTTGCCTTGGCATTTCCTCGATGAGTTCATCGATCGGGAGAAAGAGTACCTCAGCCGAGGCGGCGGCTTTATCGTTCCCCTTCCGCAGCCTCAAATCGTCACCTGCAAGGGAAGGCGATCCTTGTGAACAGGTCCTTGAACGTCCTGGTGATAGCCGAGATGAAGGAAGGCTGGAGCTTCGTCGCGTGCAAGCAGGCGCTCCTTAAGATGGGGCATCGGGTGGAGGTTTTCAATGTGGGAGAGATCACCTTTCCGATGGCCCGTTCCCTTTTCTGGCGAGCCGCCTATAAGGTCTCGAGGGATCCCATCGTCAACAGGGTGAACCGCGCCCTTCGGCAGTTCCTGAGAGCAGGGTTGCCCGTCAGCCCCGACTTCGTCCTGATCTGCAAGGGGGAGTATCTTCTTCCGGAAACCCTCCTTGCGTTGAAGAGGCAGACAGGGGCGTTGCTGTTCAATTGGCAGACGGACGATTACTTCTCTCCGACCCTTTCCTCCAAGCATGCCATCCGGTCGATTCCAATCTACGACTGCATCTTTGCCCATGCAAAAGACAACCTCCCGGAGTTGATCCGGGGGGGGGCCCGGCGGGCTGAGTATCTCCCGCACGGAGCCGATCCGGCGCTTTATCATCCCCTCAACCACTCCGCTCGGGAACCGTATGAGGAGGAGGTGGTGTTTGTGGGTAACTGGCGCAAGGAGCGGCAGGCCTTCCTGGAGCGTCTGGTCTCTGAGGATTTCCCTTACCGGATGACCCTCTGGGGCTACCAGTGGGAGCATCTTCCCCGCGGCTCTCCCCTTCGCCCTTACGTTAAGTTTGAAGCCGTTCCCTGGGAGTCCTACGGCCGTCTCATCCGCAGGTCTAAGATCGCGCTGGTTTTTCTCGTCCGGTTTGACACGGGGCGGGTGGTGGTTCCCTTGCGGCTTTTCGAGATCCCTGCAGCCGGCGGGTTCATGTTGGTGGAAAAGGGAAACGGCCAGGCGGAGGAATTTTATCGAGCCGGAGAGGAGATGGCCTGTTTTAGCGACATCCCCGATCTCCGGGCGAAGATCGGATACTTTCTTCCGAACGAGCAGGAGCGCTTTAGGATCGCTCTTGCCGGACAGCGCCGTGCGGTGGAAAGCGGATATTTCTACACCCAGAAAATGGAGCGGATGATTCGCGTCTATGGGGAACTTTGCAAATCATGAAGATCCTCGTGGACTGCTCGACGGCGAAGATGGGAGGCGCCAGGACCTATTTAGAGCAGTTCCTGCGCGAGATCAGCAGCCGTGACCTGGGCCAGAAATGGGTTGTTTACGGGCCGCCCGGATTCCGAGCAACCCTTGAGGGTTCCGGATCCGCCGTCGATCTGAGGGAGCGTCCCCTCACCATCACCCCCTCGGTTGGCTATCTGAAATGGCTGGCCCGGATTCTCCCCCGGCTGGTGACCCGGGAGGGAGTAGACGTTGTCTTTGCTGCGACGGGATTCGGGATGATGAGGCCTCCCTGTCCCCAGCTTCTTCTGATCCGCAACCCGATCTACTTCTCGAGGCTGTATCTCTCCAAGATTCAAAACCTCCGGTTGAAAGCGGATGTGCTGGCCAGACGCTGGCTTTCGCTCCGGATGATCGATCGGTCGGATGCAGTCGTTTTCCCGACCCGAGCGATGCAAGAGATGGTGGCCGGCTATCACTCCCTGGAAAAGGTCCGGTGCTTTATCGCCCCTTACGGGTGTGATGTGGGGACGTTTCGCCAAGAAATCCAGCAGGACGCCGGGTTGCCGGAGATGATTCGGCAGGCGCGGGGCCGGTTCTTCCTGAACGTCTCCCATTACTGCTCCCAGAAGAATTTCCCCGTCCTTTTCAAGGCCCTGGGTATCCTTCGCCGACGGGGAATGGTTCAACCCCTGGTCCTGACCACCCGCCTGCGCGTTGCTCCCAACTGTACCTTTCGGGAAGACCGGGCGGTGATCGATTCCGAGCATCTGGACGGGC
>JACPXR010000093.1 GCA_016196465.1 Candidatus Omnitrophota bacterium
AGCGCCACGGGGGCTTAAGGATCATCCGTCAGGAGCCGTGGGAATGCCTGGCGAGCTTCATCCTCTCCAGCTTCAACAACATCCCGAGATTGACCGGCATGCTTGACCGGCTGGCGGTTCGCTTCGGCGAGTTGGCCATACCGCCCATCGGTACGACACACGATGCGAAGGGAACGCCAGGTATTCTTTCAGTTTCTTATCGATTTCCGAAAGCGGAGATGCTGGCGGAGGCCTCGGAACGGACATTGCGCCGATTGGGATTGGGGTTCCGTGCGCCGTATCTGAAGGGGGCGGCGCGGGCCATCGCTTCAGGCCAGATCGATCTGAGGCGGCTGCAGGGGTTGGATGATGAAGCGCTGCGCCGGGCCCTTTTGGAGGTTCCGGGTGTCGGGGAGAAGGTGGTGGAGTGCGTGATGCTCTTTGGTTACGAAAGAAGCTCTGCTTTTCCGGTGGATGTCTGGATCGGCCGCTTCATGCGGAAGAAGTATTTCCGCGGGCGAAAGGTGACGGACCGGCAAATCCGCGAGTTTGCCCGAGAGCACTTCGGACCTCACTGCGGCTGGGCCCAGCAGTTCCTCTACTGCGCTGCCCGGGCTTAGAGCTCTTAGATCTTCAGGATTTCCTTCGACTTCACGGAACCGTCCGCTGCGATCTCGTAGCGGATCGGAACGCCGGTCGGAACCTCAAGGGCAAGGACCTGTTCCTTCGTGAGGCCCTCCAGGTGCATGACGATCGACCGGAGGGAGTTGCCGTGGGCGGAGATGAGGATGTTCTTGCCCGACTTCAGGTCCGGTAAAATCCTCGACTCGAAGTAGGGAATCGTCCGGGCCGCCGTGTCCTTCAAAGATTCTCCCCCCGGCGGGGCCACGTCGTAGCTCCGGCGCCACAGTTTCACCTGCTCCTCTCCGAATTTCTTCTTCATCTCGTCCTTGTTGAGACCCTGAAGCTCTCCGTAATGCCGTTCGTTGAGCGCCTGGTCCTTCACGACGGGGATTTCCTCCTCTCCGAGAACCCGGAGGATCAATTTGAGGGTGTCGATCGCCCGGATGAGGACCGAGGTGTAGGCGGCATCGAAGCGGATCGAAAGCCCCTGGATCGCCTGGCCCGCTTTTTCGGCTTCTTTCGTTCCCGATTCGGTGAGGGGAACGTCGATCCAGCCGGTGAACCGGTTCTCCAGGTTCCACTGGGATTGTCCGTGCCGGACGAGGATGAGCGTTGCCATGGCGGGGTCTATTGTAACTCAAACCCTTGACATCTAGGAGTCGCTATGTTATGTTCCCATAATATTTTTCAACTGCCTCCTGAATTTTTTCGGGGGGCGGAAAACGCACATCATAGAAGTCTGGAATTGGGTGGAGCTTAAGCACAAGGAGGCTCGATGAACTGGATGGCGTCAGCAGCAATGGAGTCCGTGAAAGCGGTCTTCACACGGGTTGGCGATTCCCTTCCCACGCTCGTCGGTTCCTTTATTATCCTGCTGATCGGTTGGATCGTGGCAGGATGGCTGCAGAAGCTCGTCGTGCAATTTCTCAAGACGGTGCGCCTGGATGACGCGGCGCAGGCCGTCCGGATCAGCGAGGTGCTTCAGAAGGGGGAGATCAAGTACTCCCTTTCCGAGCTGGTCGGAGTGTTTCTCTACTGGCTGTTGATCCTTTCCACCGTGCTGGCCGCGCTCAACGCGCTGGGCCTGACCGTCGCCGCGGAGCTGTTGGAGAAAGTCCTCGGCTACGTTCCCAGCGTGCTGGCCGGCGTGATCGTGCTCGTTCTGGGACTGTTCTTCTCGACGCTCGTCGGCGGGGTGGTGCAGACGGCGGCAGCGAACGCAGGGATCTCCCAGGCGAAGGGGCTCGGGCAGATTTCCCGTGTCGTGGTGATCATTTTCACCACGATCGTGGCCCTGGAGAAGTTTTTCAGCTCGTCGGACTCGCCCTGGCCTTTGGGTTGGGCTGCAAGGACATCGCGGGGCGGTATGTGTCCGATTTCATCGACAAGGTTCGCAGGAGGTAGTCACCTCTACCCATTGGACGCGATGGAGCCACAAAAAGGGGGGCCTCTCTTCGGAGGGCCCCCTTTTTTTATTTTCCTGAAGGCCGCGGAATGATCCGGTGATCATCGGAATGGCCTACGACCTGAAGACGGAGTACGTCTTCAAGGCCGATGATCCGCAGGACGCCAACGCCGAGTTTGACCATCCCTCTACCGTTCAGGTAATTGAAGAGGCGCTCACCAGCCTCGGACACCAGGTGGTCCGGATCGGCAATGTGGAGCGGCTTCTGGATCAGCTCGACCGCCTGTCGGTCGACATCGTCTTCAACATCGCCGAGGGCCTCTCCGGCCGAAACCGGGAGGCCCAGGTCCCGATGCTTCTGGAGCTCAAGGGGATCCCCTACGTCGGGTCCGACGCGCTGACCCTGGCCCTGACGCTGGACAAGCTGATGACGAAGAAGGTGCTGATCGCCGAGGGGATTCCCACGCCCCGCTTCTTCCAGATCCAGCATCCCGACTGCGCTTTACCGAGGGACCTTGAATTTCCCCTCATCGTGAAGCCCCGCTTCGAGGGTTCCAGCAAAGGGATCTCCGACCGGTCGGTGGTCAGATCCCCCGATGAACTGAAGACGCAGGCGGCCTGGGCGATCCAGACCTACCGGCAGCCGGCCCTCGTGGAACAGTTCATCCCAGGCAGGGAATTCACGGTGGCGATCGTGGGCAACGACCCACCCGAGGCCCTTCCGGTGGTTCAGATTCAGATCGAGGGGCAGACGGATTTGGGGGATCTTTTCTATACCTTCTCCCGGATCGCCGAGGGGGTCGAGTATCTCTGCCCCGCCCAGATCGAAGCGGGGCTTTCCAGGGCCCTTCAGGCCCTTGCCCTGAGGACCTATCAAGCGGTTGATTGTCTGGATTTAGGGAGGGTGGACATCCGGGTGGACGGTTCGGGGAACCCCTACGTTCTGGAGATCAATCCGCTCCCCTCCCTCTCGACTGAAGATGTCTTCATGGCCGTGGCCACGGAGTTGGGGATCACCTACGAACAGATGCTCGGCCGGATTCTCGAGGCCGCCCACCGGCGGGTTTCCTACGCGCACGCATGACCCGACCCCTGACGATCGCCCTCATCCATAACCTCAAGCCCCTCACCCCAGGGGATCATCTGCCGCCGGATTACTATTCCGAATGCGACAGCCCCAAGACGGTCGAAGCGATCGCCAGCGCCCTGCGGAGCGCCGGGCACACGGTCCTTCCGGTGGAGGCGGACCGGAACCTCCCCTGCTGGCTTGAGGGCCATCCGGTGGATCTGGCGTTCAACATCGCTGAGGGTTTTCACGGAGAGGCCCGGGAGGCCCGGGTGCCGGCCCTCCTGGAGCTCCTGGAGATTCCCTACACCGGCTCCGGCGTCCTGACCCTGGCCCTGGCCCTGGACAAGGGGAAGTCCAAGCAGCTCTTTCGCTGCGCGGGGATTCCTACCCCGAACTTTCAACTCTTTGGGCGTCCGGAAGACCCAACAGATCCGCGCCTCCATTTCCCCCTGATTGTCAAGCCGAACCGCGAAGGCTCGGCCAAGGGGATCTGGGCGGACAGCGTGGTCCAAAATCCCGAAGAGCTGAAGGTTCAAATCTCCAAGGTCTTCCAGCGCTACTCCCAGGAGGTGCTGGCCGAGGAGTACATCGAAGGAACCGAGCTCACCGTCGGGATTCTGGGGAACGAGGTCCTTCCCATTCTGGAGATTGACTTCTCCGAATGCGGTTCTTCCGGCGAGTTTTTCTACTCGTGGCGGATGAAGGAGTTTCAGGGGAACCGCCAGATGCATCTGACTCCCCGCTTCTGGTGTCCGGCCCGCCTGGATCCCCCGGTGGGAAGGTCGGTTCAGGCGGTGGCCCTCAGAGCCGCCCGGTCGCTGGGATTCCGGGACATGGCCCGGGTGGACATCCGCTTGAGCTCCGAGGGCATTCCCTTTGTTCTCGAGGTGAACCCTCTTCCCGGACTCGATCCGGAGGAGTCGAACCTTCCCCTGATGGCGAAAGCCGCGGGGATTTCGTACCCAGCCCTGATTCAAAAACTTGTTTCGCTGTCGACTGAACGCAGAGTTGCCCCATCATCCATACCCTTATCCCACGCGACCGACCCGAGCGTCCAGGGCCCCAGACGTCGAGCACTCCCCGACTCGAGGCGCAAGGACTCGGTGTCACCGGGCGACCCCGCCGTTGCGGCCCTTCATGGATCCAGGCGGCGGACACAAGCCCGGAATGAAGATCCGAAGGAGGAAGACCTTGGACGATAGCTATCGTCGAGTGCCACTCTGGAAAGAAGTTTCGATGGAAGAGTGGGAAGATTGGCATTGGCAGCTGCGCAACCGGATCTACACGCTGGATCAGCTCAAAGAGGTCATCCGGGTGACCCCCGAGGAAGAGGCGGCCGTTTCCCGGACCCAGGGACGGCTCGTCATGGCGATTCCGCCGTACTGGGCCTCTCTCATGGATCCGGAAGATCCCCACTGCCCCATCCGGCGTCAGGCGGTTCCCGTTTCTGAGGAGTTCAACATCCGGGAGCACGACCTGCGGGACCCCTGCGGCGAAGACGGAGATATGCCGGTTCACGGACTGGTCCACCGGTATCCGGACCGGGTCCTGTTTCTGGTGACCGAGCAGTGCGCCATGTACTGCCGCCACTGCACCCGGCGCCGCCTCGTCGGGGCCAACCACGGGCTCATGAACAGCTACGAGCCCGCCTTCGAGTACCTGAGGAACCACAAGGAGGTGCGGGACGTTTTGATCTCAGGCGGGGATCCCCTGATGATGACCGACGTCCGGCTGGACAAGATCCTCGTCGAGCTTCGGAAGATCCCGCACCTGGAGTTTATCCGGATCGGCTCCCGCACCCCCGTCACCATGCCCCAGCGGGTGACGGAGGAGTTCTGCGCGGTTCTGAAGAAACACAAGCCGATCTGGATGAGCCTCCATTTTTGCCATCCCAAGGAGGTTTCCGGGCGCCTGAAGACCGCGATGGACATGCTCGCCGAAAGCGGAGTGCCTCTGGGTTCTCAGACGGTGCTCCTGAAGGGGATTAACGACGATCCGGAAGTGATGAAGAAGCTGATGCACGAGCTTCTCAAGGTCCGGGTCCGACCCTACTACATCTACCAGTGCGACCCGGCTCAGGGGATCTCGCATTTCCGGACCAGCGTTGAGACCGGCATCAAGATCATGGAGGCCCTCCGGGGACACACGAGCGGCTATGCCGTTCCCACCTTCGTGATCGATGGGCCCGGGGGCGGGGGGAAGATTCCAGTGGCCCCCAACTACGTCATCTCCTACGAGAACGGGGTGATGACGCTGCGCAACTTCAGGGGGGAGATTTACACTTACCACGAGCCGCAGGCCGGGGAAGAGGCCTTCATTCCCGTCCTCCAGACCGGCGGTTCCGCCAAGAGGCCGCATCGCGTTCGGAAAAACGGGAATGGAAACGGCAGCGGCACCGCCAACGGAAACGGTTTTCACGGCTTTCAAGAGTACCTGCCTTAAACCAAAAAGGGTCTGACCGCTTGTGATTACCCCTTCCCGACGAGCTTTCAAGGAGTTCGCCCGCCTGGGCAAATGGGTCCCTCTGGCGATGCGCCTCCCCCTTGCCGCAACCCCCGAAGCGATTTTTCAATCCCAGAAGGAAGAGGGCCCAAGGATCCTTCTCGAGTCGGCCCGCCTCCATCCGACGACCGGCCGGTACAGCTTCATTTCGGGGCGCCCCACCTCCCTCCTGATCTGGGAAAGGGGCGGCCTCGAGAATCCCCTGGAGCTCTTTCAGCGTATCCTCGATTCCAAGAGGGCCCTCAGACTTCCTGGTTTTCCGCCGTTTGTCGGGGGGGCGATGGGATTCTTCGGCTACGACCTTTACCGGCACATCGAGAAGATCCCCCAGTGCGCTTTCGACGATCTTCGCCTTCCGGAGATGGGCCTCCTCTTCTCGGATGAGGCGACCGTCGTGGATCATCTGTCGAAGGAGCTCTGGCTGATTGTCCTCGCCAATTCCTTCGGGAATCTCGACGCGGAATACGATCGATCCCGGAGACGGCTCGAAGAGATGGCTCAACAGGTGAGAAATTTCCCGGCGGCCCTGGAACCGGATCCCGCGCCGGCAGAGCCCCCCGACCGCTTGGAAGCCACCCACACCCGATTCAGCTTCGAGGCGATGGTCCGACGGGCCAAGGGGTACATCGCCGAGGGCCAGATCTATCAGGCGAATCTCTCCCAGCGCTTCTCGTTTCCTTTGAGGGAGGATCCGTGGCTTCTTTATCGCCGCCTGCGGGCCATCAATCCCTCCCCCTTTGCTGCTTTCGCCGATTTTGGGGGGTTCCAGGTCGTCTGCGGTTCGCCGGAGCGTTTCCTCCGCGTCCGGGGTCAAGGCGTTGAGACCCGCCCGATCGCCGGAACCCGACCCAGGGGGAAGACGGCGGCTGAGACCGATCGCCTGCGCCAGGATCTGATCCTCAATGAGAAGGAAAGGGCCGAGCACCTCATGCTGGTGGACTTGGAGAGGAACGACTTGGGAAGGGTCTGCCGCTGGGGCTCCGTCGAGGTGGACGAATTCATGGTCCTGGAGGAGTATTCCCACGTCATTCACATCGTTTCAAACGTCCGGGGGATTTTAAAGCCCAGGACGCGCTTCATCGATCTCATCGCCTCGGCTTTTCCCGGAGGGACGATCACCGGGTGTCCGAAGATCCGGTCGATCGAGATCATCGACGAACTCGAACCGGTCCGGAGGCAGCTCTACACCGGGTCCCTCGGATACGTGAGCTACACCGGAGACGCTGATTTGAACCTCCTCATCCGGAGCGCTTGCGTCTCCGAAGGAAAGGTTCACGTCCAGACGGGCGCCGGCATCGTGGCCGACTCCGATCCGGGAAAGGAATTCGAGGAGACCCTTCACAAGGCCCAGGCCCTTCTGGAGGCCCTTCATGCGGACCAGAGTGAAACCGGGGAATCCGCTCCTCTTCCCGCAGCCGCCCTGGCTTTTTGAGAATTCGGGCGCCTTCGAGACTTGCGCGGTGAAGGGAGGGGAAATCCTTCACCTGAAGGAGCATCTTTTGCGCCTCCGGGGGTCTCTGAAGACCCTGGGGATTTCTTTCGACCGGGAGGAGGAACTGAAAAAGGAGTTGAAGGAGGCGGCGAAGAAGGTTCAAGGGGGTTTCATCCGGGCGGCGGTCCGCAGAGAGGAGGAGAGTCCCTTTTTGATTTACTCCCACCGGGGGGCGGCCTATCCCAAGGAGCTGTATCGAAGGGGGGCCCGGGTCGTCACCGCCCCCACGCGGCAGGGGGCGCCGGAGGCCGCGCCCGGAGGGGCGAAATCTTCCCAGCGGCTTTCGAGCATCTTGAGCCGGCTGGAAGGGCTGGAGGCGCTCGAGGTTCTCCGGCTGGGGCACCACGGGACTCTCACCGAAGGGACCGTGAGCAATCTTTTTATTGTCAGGGAGGGGACGTTGATGACCCCGCCCCCCTGGACGGGAGTGCTGGAAGGGGTGATGAGGTCCCATGTCCTTGAAAAAGCGAGGGGGCTTCCGGTTCCGGTGAAGGAGACCCCCCTGACCCGGCACGATCTTTTTAACGCCGAGGAGGCGTTCCTCACGAACGTCCTCATGGGGATTCTCCCCATCCGGGAGGCGGACGGCCGGGCCATCGGCGCCAAGATCCCCGGTTCGGTCACGAAACGGCTCATGGGGGCGTTTTAAGGGGATGAAACGGATCCAGAGAGCCCTGATCAGCGTTTCCGACAAGACCGGGCTCATTCCCTTTGCCCGGGGCCTGAGGCGGTTTGGCGTCCAGATCGTCTCGACCGGCGGCACGGCGAAGTTCTTGAAGGAGAACGGCGTCCCGGTGACGGAGATCTCGGAGTTTACCGGATTTCCGGAGATTCTCGCGGGGCGGGTGAAGACCCTCCATCCCAAGGTGCACGGGGGGATCCTGGCCCGGCGCCAGGATCGGGAGCACCTCAGCCAGGCCAAGCGGCTGGGCTTGAAGCTCATTGATCTGGTCGTGGTGAATCTCTATCCCTTCGAGGAGACCGCCTGCCGGAAAGGGACCCGGCTGCCGGACCTCATCGAGCAGATCGACATCGGAGGGGTCGCCCTGATCCGCTCGGCGGCGAAGAACTTCGAGTCGGTGGGAATTGTCACCCAGCCCTCCCAGTACCCGAAGGTCCTTCAATCTCTGGAAGCCCTCCGTGGGGGGCTCTCCCCCTCCCTTCGCCTTCAGCTTGCCGTGGAGGCCTTTGCCGAGTCCGCCTATTACGACAGCGTGATCAACCAGGTCCTCTCCCGCCGCCTCCCCTTGAGGGAGAAGTTTCCCGGGCGCCTCGTTCTGGGGGCTTCCCGGCGCCAGCTCCTGCGCTACGGGGAAAACCCCCATCAGTCCGGGGCCTGGTACGAATGGTCCAAAGCGCTCTCTGCCGCCGGCGGCCTTGGCAGGGCCAGGCAGCTTCACGGCAAGGAGCTTTCCTTTAACAACCTGCTGGATCTGGATGCCGCCTTGCAGCTTGTCCGTGCCTTCAAGAGGCCCACAGCGGTCCTCGTGAAGCACAACAACCCCTGCGGGGCCGCCTCCGGGGGAAGGGTTTCCATCGCTTTCAGGAGGGCCTTCGCCTGCGATCCTCTGTCCGGTTTCGGGGGGGTTGTCGGCTTGAACCGCCCCGCGGATCTGGCCGCCGCCAAGGCGATCCTGGCGGCGGGGTTCCTCGAGTGCCTCGTGGCGCCCCGCTACGCGCCGCAAGCCCTGAAGCTCCTTAGGTCGAAGAAGAATCTCCGGATCATTCAGGCCCCCCTTCCGGCCGCGCTCCCGAAGGGTTTCTTTCAGATGAAGCAGGTGGGGGGAGGCCTTCTGGTCCAGGATCCGGACGAGATCAAGAAGTCCTTTCCCCGGTGGAAGGCCGCCACCCGGATCAGGCCCACCGCCGCGCAGCGGAGAGACCTCCTCTTCGCCTGGACCCTCTCCAAGTTCGTCCGCTCCAACGCCATCGTTCTGGTGAAGGGGGAGCAGGCGGTCGGAATCGGCGCGGGTCAGATGAGCCGGGTCGACAGCGTCCGGGCCGCCTTGAAGAAGGCCGGAAAAAGGGCCCGGGGGGCGGTCCTGGCCAGCGACGGCTTCTTCCCCAAGCCGGACGGCCCGGGGCTTGCCGTTCGAGCGGGGGTGCGGGCCATCGTTCAGCCGGGCGGGTCGGTCCAGGACCCGGCGGTCATCCGGGTGGCCCAGCGGGCCCGGATCCCGATGCTCTTAACCGGAGAGCGGCACTTTTGCCACTGAAGTTCCTCGACTCCTTCCTTAATTACGAGCAGGTGGTCCGCTACCGCTATCCGGAGGCCTTCTCCCTGGACCGAATGGAACAGCTCCTTGAGCGCCTGGGGAATCCCCACCGCGTCACCCCCACCCTTCACGTCGCCGGTACCAAAGGGAAGGGCTCCACCTGCGCCTTCACTGCGGGGATCCTGCAGTCGGCGGGACTGAAAGTGGGCCTGTACACCTCGCCTCACCTGGTCTCGTTCCGGGAGAGGATCCAGGTGAACGGTGAGCCGATCTCGGAAGAGGCGCTGAGCCGCCTCGCGGAGCGGATTCGCCCCTTCGCCGGCAGGGACCTCACCTATTTTGAAGTGACCACCGCCCTGGCGTTCCTTCATTTCTCCGATTCCGATGTCGAGGCGGCGGTCATCGAGGTGGGGTTGGGGGGCCGGCTGGACGCCACGAACACAATCGAGCCGGAGGTCTGCGGCATCGCGCCGGTCAGTCTTGACCACATGGAAAAACTCGGTTTTTCCATCGGTGGGATTGCCGGAGAAAAAGCCGGCATCATCAAGCCGGGCGTCCCGGCGGTCATCGCCCCCCAGCCGCCGGAGGCGCTCAACGTCCTGCGGAAGGCGGCCTTCGAGAAAAAAGCCCCCTTCCATCAGGTCGAGGAGGAGGTTCAAACAGATTCCATCCGCCCTGACCGGATGGGAACCAGCGCCTCTTTCAAAACTCCCGAGGCGTTCTACTCCGACCTTCGGATTCCGCTTCTGGGGCGCCATCAGCTGATCAACGCGGCCGTTGCCCTCCGGATGTCGGAGCTCTTCTTCAAGCGCCGGGGCGGGCTTTCCGCGCAGGCCCTCCGGCGGGGGCTCTCGGGGACCTTCTGGCCGGGCCGGGCTCAGCTTCTGGAAGGATCTCCTCCGGTCCTCTTGGACGGGGCGCAAAATGCCGCTTCGGCTCAAGCCCTCAAGGAGGCCTGCCTGGAGCTGTTTCCGAAGAGCCGCGTCCACCTTATCGTCGGAGTTTCCCTGGAGAAGGACCTTCAAGGGATCGCCTCCGTCTGGGGGCCGTGGGCGAAGTCCCTCACCTTGACGCGCGCTCCGGTTCCCCGGGCCGAATCGCCGGAGAGGATTGCTCGGGCCTTCCGGGCCTGGTTCCCGCAACCGCGGATCGCCGCGAGCGTTCCGGAAGCCCTGGAGTTGGCCAGGGCACAAGCTCAGGGGGAGGGAATGATCGTTGTGACCGGCTCTCTTTTCGTGGTGGGGGAGGCCCTCAAGGCGATGGGGGCGGAACCCTCCGCCTGCGCCGCCCGATGAAAAGAATCCCACCGACGATCCCGCTCAAGAGGGGGATCCCTGCGCAGATCAAGGAGAGAGAAAGGGCCTCGGCCGCTCCGACTTGAATCCGGCTCAACAAGAGGATCGTCGTCCCCTCCCGGATACCCCAGCCGTTGAGTGAGACC
>JACPXR010000088.1 GCA_016196465.1 Candidatus Omnitrophota bacterium
CACGGTGCAGCAGTCAGGCGCCACCCCTACCGTCCAAGTGAGCTTCGATACAAGCGGGGTGATCACCCAATCCGGAGGAACCCCTTCCCTCAACGCTCCCTCCGTCTCCGTGACCTCCGCTTAATCCGACTGCCGAGCCCTGCCTTGAAGTCACCGCGTCGATGGCGGCCAACGTCTCCCGGCAGAGGAACCGGATCTCCTCCTTCGAGACCGACAGGGGGGGCATCAGGACAATGACATTCCCAAGGGGCCGGAGGAGGATTCCCCTCCTCCGAAGGTGCTGGCAGACCCGGATCCCCACCTTTTCCTCCAACGGATACGGCTGCGGACCCTCGCGGTCTTTCACCAGCTCAATTCCCACCATGAACCCCCTCTGGCGGACCTCCCCCACGCGGGGATGTCCCTGAAACCGTTTAAGCTCGCCGGATAAAAACCGGATCTTGGGCTGGAGCTTCTGAAGAACCCTCTCCCTCCGGAAAACCCGCAAACTCTCCAGGGCCACCGCGCAGGCGAGCGGATTTCCCGTGTAGCTGTGCCCGTGAAAGAAGGTCCGGAAGGAGGCGTAGGTCCCGAGGAATCCCCGGTAGACCCGCTCCGTGGTGAGGGTCGCCGCCAGAGGCAGATACCCTCCGGTCAATCCCTTGGCCAGACAGAGGAAATCCGGACTCACCTTCTCCGACTCGCAGGCGAACATCCTCCCGGTCCGGCCGAAACCGACCGCCACCTCATCGGCGATCAGGAAGACCCCCCAGCGCCGGCAGAGCCGCTCCACTTGTTTCAGCCAACCCTTGGGCTGAGTGATCATCCCGGCCGCCCCCTGGACGAGCGGTTCCACGACGACCGCGGCGATTTCCGCGCGGTGCCTCCTGAGGACCCATTCCAAGAGTTCCAGGGAGGCGGGGCTGGAAGAGGGGGGCGGAACCTTGAACCCCCTGAAGAGGAGCGGGCCGTAAACCCCGCGGAAAAGATCAATCCCCCCCACGCTCACCGAGCCGATCGTATCCCCATGGTAAGCGCTGAGGAAATGGACGAACTTCCGGCGCTTGGGAAAGCGGTTCTGCCGCCAGTACTGAAAGCTCATCTTCAGGGCGACCTCAACAGCCGTCGAGCCGTTGTCGGAATAAAAGACCCGGGTCAGATTCCGGGGGGCGATCCCGATGAGCTCCTCGCTCAGCTCGATCGAAGGGACGTTCGACACCCCCAGGAGGGTCGAGTGGGCGATCTTGCCAAGCTGCCCTTTCAGCGCCCGGTCCAGGGCGGGATGTCGGTGGCCGTGGAGATTCACCCACAAGGAGGAAACCCCGTCGAGGAAGCGCCTCCCTTTCACGTCGGTGAGCCAAGCCCCTTTGGCCGACTCGACGATCAAGGGGTCCGACTTCTCCCATTCCGACATCTGCGTGAAGGGATGCCAGATCCGCTTCCGGTCGATGGCGCTTAAACGGCGCTCCCGGGCGGTTGAAGATTTCCTCCGGCGGCGGATCTCCCGAAGGATCCAACCGGCCTTGAGATGTGAAGCGGCCTTCCTGGGGGAGGGGACCCGCAAAGAGGGGACCACCCCCAGAACCTTGACCTTCCCCAAGCGCTCGATCACCCTGGGGTTCGTCCTTTCCGCCAGGGTGGGGGCGGCGCTTCGCCCGTTGAGGACGACCCCCAGCACCTCCAGGCCCCTCTCCCTGGCCGCCTCGAGGGTCAAAAGGGTGTGGTTGATCGTTCCCAGGGAAGCCCGAGCGACGATGAGGAGAGGCAGCCCCAGGCGCCCGGCCAGATCGGCCACCGTTCGCTTCGCATCAATAGGAACCAACAAGCCACCGATTCCCTCCACCATAACGAACTCGTGACGCGTGGAAAGTTCCTGGAACGCCTGCTCAATTCGATCAAAAGATAAGGGGACAGTCCCCTTCGGGGACAGTCCCCTGGCCACCCAGGGAGCCGCTGGCGAAGAAAACCGGTAGGGAGAGACGAGATCCATCGGATCGGCGGCGCCGCTCGCCTTTAAAAGGAGTTCCGCGTCCTCTGAATGGAGGCCGCCGTTCCTGGAGCGGCAGCCGGTGGCGACCGGTTTCATCACGCCGACATCCACCCCCTGCCGCCTGAAGGCATCGGCCAGGGCTGAAGCGATGAAGGTCTTGCCGACTTCGGTGCCGGTGCCGGTGATGAAAAGACCTTTCACCTAACTGGCGGCTTTCTCAGGAGACTTCCCGTCGACTGAAAACTCAGGGGGAGGGACCACCCCGATGAAGTCGTCGCTTCTGGCGCCCTGCAGGATCCCCGCGGCGATGGCGCCGCTGGCCGCCGTCGTCACCGAATGAAGGGTCGAGAAGATCCTGGGAACGTTGGCGCTGGCGTAGGGGGCTCCGCCGGAGCCGTAGAGCCGCTGGAGCCTCACCGTCTGATCGTAAAGTTCCATCGCCCGCCGCATGAGTCGTTCCCGTTCCTGGGGCTGCCCGACCCTTTCCGCGGCCTCTTTGAGGAAAAGGACAAAACCGAACGCCGCCTCCGGATGAAGGAGGTGCTCCATCTTGCCTCGGTCCTCTTCCGCCACCTGGACGAATGGGTCCACGAAGGCGGCGGTGAAATAATAGAGGCCGTGCAGCCCGGCCGACGCGGGGGCGTGGGCGTCTTCCAGCAAGGCCGGAGGGGTCTGGATGAGGAACTTTTTCTCCACGTAGCGGATGCTGGAGAGACTCATCTCCAGGTCGTACGGCAGGAAAACGTGCGCCGCCCAGGTGTTGTTGTCGACCGCGAGGCTGGGCTGTCCATCGGTTCCGGTAAAGAGCCGTCCCTCTCCATCCAGCGCGGAGACGAAGTGGTCGCCCTGCCAGAAGATCCGGCGGATCCCCTTCATCAAAAGATCGTGCCGGTGGATCAACTCCTCCAGGAACTTCTCTCCTTTGAACCCGAAATGCCTCGATGCGCGGAAGGCCAGACGAAACGTGCCCGCCGCGTCCGCGTTGTGCTCCAGGATGCAGTGCTGGTAAGGATGGTTCGCTCTCCCCTCATAGACCCGGTACCCCATCCCGTCCCCCCGGGCCGCGTCATCGGCATTGTGCAGCCCGGCCCGGACGAGCCCGAAGCGCGTGTCCTCCTTCTCCATCACCTGCTGGGGAAAAAGATACTCCTTCACCATCCGGTTTGCCCAGGAGAGGGCCGAGGAATCTCCGGCAGAGATCATGGTGGAGTAGATGGCGTTCAGGCACCAGGCGTTCGCCCCTGTCGGGCCCCGGGGGTCGATGAAGAGATCCCCCTGGGTGTTGTAGGAAAAGTGCCACAACCCCCGAAAACCCTTCTCCTCCTCCTGAAGGGCCACCTGCATGACCCGCCCCGCCTGATATCCGGCCGACCGGAAGCGTCCGGCCTTGAGGTCCGCGTAGATGCTCAAGGCCACGTCGTAGATCCAGATCCGGCCGAAGCGGGCGATGAACCTGGCGTCGGGGTGTTTGGGGTTGTCAAGGTAGCTCTGGCGCAGCCCCTGGAAATCAAAGCCGATCTGCCCATTGACGCTGGGGGTCATGAGCCGCTGGCGGTCCAGAAATCGAAGGCATTCCTTCAAATCATCAGACGTCGCCACTCGTCACTCCTTGAAAAACAGCCAGGGCCTCTTCCAAATCGGCCTCCGTGTGAAGGGCAGTCAAGCTCGTTCGGATCCTGGCGGTTCCAGCGGGCACGGTGGGAGGGCGGATCCCGGGGGCGTAAACTCCCCCCTCGAAGAGGGCCCGGGCGAGGCCCATCGTGTCGCCGTTGGCACCCACCCGGATGGGAACGATGGGGCTCTCCTCCGAGATGAGGTGTAAGCCGATCTCCTTTAAGGCCCGGGTCCAGCGTTTCACGTGAGCCCAGAGCTTCGAGCGCAGCTGCGGCTCCTCCTTGACAATCCGCAGCGCCTCGAGGGCGGCCGCCGCGCAGGAAGGAGGCGGCGCCGTCGTGTAGATGAAAGGCCTGGCTTTGTTTTTCAGGGTCTCGATCACCTCCCGCGGCCCGGCAAGAAACCCCCCCAGGGAACCGAGCCCCTTGGAGAGGGTCCCCATCTGAAGGATCCCTCCGGAAGGGATCCGGAAATGCTCCAGGGTTCCCCGGCCGTTTTGTCCGAAGACTCCGGTCGCGTGGGCGTCGTCAACGAGGAGCCAGGCCTCGTACCGGCGGGCGATGGAAACGAGCTCCGTCAATGGGGCGAGGTCTCCATCCATGGAGAAGACCCCTTCCGTGACGATGAGAGCCCTCCGGTGGCCTCTCCGATGGAGCCGGAGGGTCTTCTCCAGCCGCTGGGCGTCCCCGTGCGGGTAGACCCGGAAGGTGGCCGAGGAGAGCCGGGCGGCGTCGATGAGACTGGCGTGATTCAACCGGTCCCCGATGACAAGGTCCCCGGCCTTCAGCAAACCGGTCAAGACGCCGAGGTTGGCCATGTAGCCGGTTGGAAAAAGGACCGCTGCTTCCGTCTGCTTGAAGCGGGCAAGCTCCTCCTCCAGCGCTTCATGCTCGGGGAAGGTCCCGCCGATCAGGCGGGCCGAGCCGGCCCCCATCCCGAACCGGTCAAGGGCTTCTTTCGCCGCGCGGATCACCCGGGGGTGCTGAGCCAGCCCCAGGTAATTGTTGGAGGCAAGGTGGATCAGCCACTTCCCGTCAACCCGGATCCGCCCCCCTTCCAGGGCTTCCACCTTCCGGCAGGAGCGGTACAGCCCCCGCGAGGAAAGATCGTCCAACTCCTCTTGAAGGGAAGCAAGCGTCATGGGATCCGGCTGTCCAGATGAAACACCTGTCCGGTGATTCCTTCGGCATGCTCCGACAAAAGCCAGGTCACGAAGGAGCCGACCACCTGGGCCGTTGAAATCGTCCCGAGGGCCGAATCGGCCTTGGCCCTTTCCCAGGCCTCGGGGGGTGCCTGCTTCGTCATCCGGGAGTCAACGAACCCCGGACAAACGGCATTGGCCCTCACCCCAAAGCGCCCCGCCTCTCTGGCCAGAGACTTGATGAATCCGATCGTCCCCGCCTTGGCGGCGCTGTAGTTGGCCTGGCCGGCCCGGCCGATCAACCCGGAGAGGGAGGCGATGGCGACGATCTGACCCGAGCGCCTGGCCTTCATGGAGGGCAGAACCGCCTGCGCGCAGGCGTAGAGCCCCTCGAGGTGCAGCCTCAGGACGTCGTCCCACTCCTCATCGGTCATCTTCAGGAGGGTCCGGTCCCGGACGTTCCCGGCGGAATAGACCAGGGCATCCAGAGAGCCGCACTCCCGAAGGACCTCCTGGATCAGATTTCTGGCTTTGAGCCGGTCCCGCAAGTCGGCCTGGAGCATGAAGACCCCCTTGCCCCTTAAGAGAACGGCCTCCCCTTCACTCTGATGATAGGCGCCGGCGGTCCAGGCCCCGGCCTCCAGGGCATGCTCCAGGAAGCTCCGGCCGATGGCGCCGGTGGCGCCGGTGGCGAGAATTTTCTTGCCTTCGAGGGTGACAACCACAGAAGCGAAAGAGGTCAGACCGTGAAGCCCAAATCTTTCAGCATGGCAAGGTCATGGACCGGCTGGCGGCCGAAGGTGGTGAGGTATCCGCCGATGATGAGGGAATTGGCCCCCGCCAGGAAAGCCATCGCCTGGAAGTCCCGAAGGTTCACCTCCCTGCCCCCGCCCAGCTCCAGCTTCGCGCGGGGGAGGATGAAGCGGAAGACAGCGATCGTCTTGATCACCTCCATCGGATCGGGGGGCGTCTTAGACTCCAGGGGAGTTCCGGGCCTTGGATTCAAGACGTTGATCGGAGCGCATTCCACATCCAGCTCGGCCAGGGCGAAGGCGAGCTCGAGCCGTTCCTGCCGGGACTCTCCCAGCCCGAGGATCCCTCCGGAGCAGGCCTCCACACCGTTTGCCTTCAGCATCTTGATCGTGCGGAGCCGGTCCTGGTAAGTGTGGGCGGTGCAGATGTTCGGAAAGTGGCTCTCCGAAGTCTCCAGGTTGTGGTTGTACCGGGTCATGCCGGCTTCTTTCAACTTTTGAAGTTGGCTCTCGGTGAGGAAGCCGAGGGAACATTCCGGCACGATTCCGACCTCTTCCTTCACCCGGCGGACCGCATCACACAAAAGGGGAAGATCCTGGTCGGAGAGCCCCCGGGTGGCGGTGACGATGCAGAAGCGCTGGGCCCCGAACCGCTTCGCTACAGCAGCCCGCTCGACGATCTGGTCGGCGCTCATCAAGGGGTAGGTGGAGATACGGGTGTTCCAGTGGCTGGACTGACTGCAGAACTTGCAGTCCTCCGGGCAAAGCCCCGCCTTGGCGTTGACGAGGGCGCACAGGTCCACCTCTTTCCCGGTGAAGCGCTCCCGGATCCGGGTCGCCTGGGCGGCCAGTTCCAGCACCTCCGGCCAGCTCTCAAACCCGATGAACTCCTTCGCCTCCGGGAGGGTGATCTCTCCTCCCTCGAGCACGCGCTCAGCAACCGAATGGATGAGATCCATCATGTGGGCTTCGTCTCCTTAGGAGGTATTGTGCGGCGGGGAAATTAAATGTCAACTCAAATTCAATGAGTGGTTAACAATCCTAAACCAGGCGGCCTTCAACCTGCCAAACGCCAGATCGCGATGAGGCCTCCCTTGCGGGAGACGTTGACGACCGCCTCCTTGGAGGAGCGCCCGAGAAAGGCGATCCCTTCCGGCTGGGCCGCGAAGCCGGTCACCGCGTAGAAGGGCTGCAGAGAAACCGAACCGTCCGAAGCGGCCACCGGAAAAAGCTCCGCTCGGACCGGGGCGCTCTGCTGGACGACGTGGGTGAAAGGCCGACGGAGGGCCAACCCCAGTTTCTTCTCCCAGAGAGATGGGCTCGCCTGATGCCCGAAGAGGACCCCCTCCCCGCCGTAGGCCCGGTTGGGCTTGATGACGAGATCCTCCCGGTGGCGGCGGATGTAGGCGGTCAGATCCACCTGGCGGCCGTCGGGCCGGGTGGTCTTGCGCGGCCAGATCAGGCGGGTCCACAACAGGTGTCCCTTGAACAGCCGCTTTTGACGGAAGGTGAAATGCCTGCTGAATTCCGGATTGGTGAAAAGCTCCCAGGCCGATTTGTGGTCGAACTCCCCGGCGACGGAGGAGACCACCTGGTTGCGGATGAAGGCCTCTTTCATTCCCTCGATGGAATGGGCCCCGCCCCTTTCGCGGCTCATCTCGAACATCTCCGTGATCTCGGAGTCCCGATAGAGCAGGTCGACCCCCTTGCCCCGGACGGTGAGCCCGCCTTTCCGGATCTTGACCTCCCGCGGATCGGCGGCGAAGGCGCTCAAGCCCCGCCGGGTGAAGTACCTGGCCACCTCAGCGAACTCATCGGTCCCTCCGCAGACAGACTGGTCCTCCACGAGGGCAACCCTCCTCAACCTCCGACCCAGCGCTTTGGTATGGCGGATGAAGAGCTTCAAGAGAAGCTCCCGGATGTCGTCGTGGGGAACGAGCCGGAGATCCGGCAGGACCCGGCGGAGGGAAGGAAGAACCCAATCGCGGGTCAGCTCACAGGTGGCCGGGATGTAATGGACGCCGCCGATCCCGACGGAATTGGGCTCCAGGAACCAGAAGTTCTCCCGCCAATCCTCCACGGCGAAGGTGGCGGTGGTGTCGAGCCGATCGAGGACCGCCTGGGGCTCTTGAATCCGCCGGGCGTTGGCGAGCATCATCCACTCATGTTCCTTGGGCTCCAGCGGCAGGACCCGGCGGACGGAGGGGTTCTGAAGGTAAAGGGGCATGAGGCGCTCCAGGGCGCTTCTTAAGACCAGGGAGGTCCGGTGGAAGAACCTCCGCTGGGCGGCATCCACCCCCCAGGGCCGGAGCTGGACGTCGATGATCCGGGGCTTTCCCCTGGAGGTGAACATGGAAACCCCGTGCCTGACGGAGAGCTTCTCGCGCCGCTCCAGGATCTGCCGGATCTCCTCCTTGGGGATCCGAAGGAAAGCAGCGTTGATCGCCTCCATCGCCCCCCTCGGCGTGTACCGCACCATAGCCGGCATTATAACAGAGTCCCCGTCGCTTGACAGAGGGCGGCAAAACCCGTAGGGTAGTGAAAAGATGACCCCTGCAAAGCTCCGCGATCTCCTCGACCAGACGATCCGAACCCTCAAATCCCGCGGGGCGGAGTACGCCGATATCCGGTTCGTGGAGGAGCTCCACGAGGAGATCATCGTCCAGAATCTCCAGCTCCAGCACATCAGCCATTCGACCACCGAAGGGGCCTCGATCCGCGTCCTCTGCAAGGGGGCCTGGGGATACGCCGCCTCCAGCCGGGTCGACGCGTTGGGCCTCCGGCACACCGCCTCGCGGGCCCTTGAAATGGCCAAGGCGATCGCCCTGAGGTCCTCCTTGAAAGTGCGCCTTGCCCCCGCCCCGCCGGTCAAGGGAAGCTATTCCACCCCCCTGCAGGTCGACCCCTTCCAAGTGGAGCTTCAAAAAAAGCTCGATTACCTCCTCTGGTCCTCGCAGGTCCTCAAGGACCACCCCAACATCAAGACCGCCACCGCGGCCCTGGAATTCTACAAAACCCGCAAGCTCTTCTCCTCCACCGAAGGGTCCTTCATCGAACAGCAGTGCACGGAATCGGGCGGAACCCTCGAGGCCACGGCCATTCTGGACAATGAAGTCCAGCGGAGGTCCTATCCCACCGCCAACTCCTCCTCACTGGCCCAGGCCGGCTTCGAGCACGTCAAGGCGCTCGACTTCGTCGGGCAGGCCGAGCGGGTCCGCCAGGAGGCGGTCTCGCTCTTGAGGGCCAAGGAGTGCCCGAACGATGTGACCACGGTGATCCTCATGCCGGACCAGCTGATCCTCCAGCTCCACGAATCGTGCGGGCATCCGGTGGAACTGGACCGGGCGCTGGGGATGGAGCTTTCTTTCGCGGGGGGGAGCTTCCTGACGCCGGACCTCCTGGGGAAGTTCCGCTACGGCTCCCGATGGGTCAACGTCACAGCCGACGCGACCCTCCCCCAGGGCTGCGGAACCTTCGCCTATGACGACGAAGGGGTCCCGGCCCAGCGGGTCCCGATCATCCGGGAAGGGCTCTTCGTGGATTACTTGAGCTCCCGGGAGACCGCGGCGCAGATCCGCCGGGCCTCGACCGGCGCCATGCGGGCGGACGGCTGGAACTCGGTGCCGATCGTCCGGATGACCAACGTCAACCTTGAGCCCGGCTCCGGGACCCTCCAGGACCTCCTCCGGGATACCCGGCGGGGCGTTCTCCTGGCCACCAACAAGAGCTGG
>JACPXR010000090.1 GCA_016196465.1 Candidatus Omnitrophota bacterium
CCGAACACCTGACAGGCCAGCAGGGTGCTCAGGAGATTGGCCTCCACAATCCGCCGGAACTCCGCCTCCGAGATCTTGAGAAACGGAGTCGGGGCGTTGGACCCCGCCGCGTTGAGGAGGCCGTCAATCCGCCCAAACCGCTTTAAGATTTTTCCCCGGCAACTCACCAGCTCTTTCTTCGAGGTTGCCTCGCATCGGAGGAAGGAAAGATCCCCAGGGGGTGGCCCTTCCAGCGCCGGGGGCTTCCGGTCCAGGACCACGACGTTCATCCCGGATTCCGCCATCGCCTTGACCAGGGCCAAACCCAGATGGCCGGACCCGCCAATCGTGACGGCCACCTTCCCCTTTAGCCGGAACCGGTCTTCCAGACTGAAGTTCATCTGCGCAGGCCCTCGAGGAGCCGATGGATCCTCTCGCTCCATTTCCAAAGGAGGAAAACGTCCGAAGCAAGGATCACAAAGGAGTATCCCTCGCCAAGCGCCTCCGAAACGTTCCGCTCATCGGGATCGACGATCTGGGTCCCGCAGGCCTTCCCGGAGCGCCTGCAGGCCTCCACCACCCGGGCGCAGGCCTCTTTCACTTTCGGGTGATCCAACTCTCCTGGAACCTTGAGAGACCCGGAGAGGTCGTAGGGCCCGACCATCGCCCCGTCCACCGCCCGATGGGAGAGGAGGGACTCCGCCCGTTCCACTGCCTCCATGGATTCGATCTGGAGGAGGAGGGTGGAGCGGTGGTTCCAGCGCTCCACGTACTGGGAGAAGTCCAATCCATACCCCTGCGCCCGGGCCACCCCGAAGCCCCGCTTGCCCTCGGGAGGGTACTTGCTCCATTCCACGATCTTCTCGATCTGCTCCAGGGAGGAGACGTTGGGGACGATGATGCCGTCGGCTCCGGAATCGAGAAGCCGGCGGATCTGCTCTCCGTTGTGGGAAGAGACCCGCGGGATCGCGGGGACTCCCTGCGCCTGGGCGGCGGCGATGAGATGCTGGGCCTCTTTCAAGGAGAGGGTGCTGTGCTCCAGGTCGATTCCGATGAAGTCGGCCCCCGTCCTGGAAAAGAGCTCCGCGATGGAGGGATGTCCGAAGGAGATCCAGGTGCCGAACATCCGGGCCCGTGAGCGGAACCGACCCGCCAGATCTTGCGACGGGGTCACTGGAGGACCCCCTTGAGAAACTCAAGCATCTGGTGGGTGGTCCGCTCCACCGAGAAGGCCTGGGCGGTCTGCAGGCCGCTCGCGCGGATCGCCTGCCTGAGCGCTGGATCCTCGATCAGGCGCTCGATCTGAAAGCGGATTCCCTGGGTGTCTCCAGGCCGACAGGTCAGGCAGTTCTCCCCTTCCCGGGCGTAGCCCAGGACCCCTTCCACCAGGGTCGTGACCAGAGCCGCCCCGCAGGCCATCGCGTGCAGCGGCGGAGCCGGGAAGCCGTCGTACAGACTGGGGTAGAGGAAGATGTCGGTCTCCTGAAGGGCCCTCACATAATCCTGGCCGTGGAGAAATCCGTAGTGGAAGTCGAACAGCCCTTCAGCGCCGGGGAGGAGATTTCCCAGAGAACAAAGCCGAACGGAGGAGGGATCCCTTCCCTTCCTCCAGTTCCGGAGCGCCTCCAGGGCGACGGCCTGTCCTTTTTGGGGGTAGGTCTCGCAGAAGAGGGTCACCTGAAGCGGTCGGCCCTTCTTTCTCAACCCATCGGGCCGGAACAGCTCCAGATCGATCCCATTGGGGATCACTTCCTCCACCGGGATCCCCAGCCGCTGGGCCACTTCCTTCCCTCCTTGGCTCGTGGCGATCCGCGGGACCCGGATCGACTGCTCTAGTTCGACGCAGTGTCTCTTCCAGGCGGTCGATTCGGGAGAGCCGGACCGCATCTCCTCCTCATAATTGTTGTGGATGACGGAAACCACCTTCTGTCTCCTCTTGGGGTCTTGGCGGAGCCAATGCTTCAGCTGATAGCAATGCTCGAAGATGAGGACCTCCCCCTCTGTCTCCTTCCGGATGGGGGGGAACCAGACGTACCGGTTCGTCCTGACCCTGGGATCGCACCGGTAATGAAGCTGCCCACTCCAGGGGGTGGGCAGGAGCCCCTTCCGGAGGGTCTCTTTCAGGAGCGCGGCCGTCCAGCGGGCCTTCTTCCACAGCGGCAGACGGGTAATCTGGAACCATTTGAAATCGAACCAATCCACCACCGGGTAGAGAACCGACGCCTCCACCCCCATCCGGGCCAGGGCGGAGGCGGTGTCGGCCACAATCCGTGTCACGCTGACCGGAAGGTTGTTCGCCACCAGAAACCGGACCGCCAGAGGCCTTTCCATCAGGGTTGAACCTCCGCGAGGGGAGAATCGCTCTTCCAGTAAAGCTCCCGGTTCCGCCGGTAAAAATCCAGGGTCCGGGCCACCCCTTCCCCGATGGAAACATGAGGCCCCCAGCCGGTGTCCCGGCGGATCTTGGAGATGTCGGTCACGTAATTTCCCGTCTCCACCAATTGGTTTTCCAGATTCCACTCCGTGTGGATCACCCGGGTCCCCGGCACGAGCTCGGCCACCCGATGGGCCATCTCCTGGAAGGGGGTCCCCGTTCCGCTGCCGACGTTGTAGCATTCTCCTCCGGTCCGGTCGCTCCATGCCGCGTAGAGGAAAGCCCACGCGACGTCCTCCACGTAAACGTAGTCCCGCGCCTGAAGGCCCTCCCCATAGACGGTCAGCGGCTTGCCCTCCAGGGCGGATCGGATGAACCAGTTGACGATCCCGTATTTGCTGTGCTTCATCTGTTGCCGGGGGCCGTAGGGGTTGGCGATTCTTAAGGAAACGGTGGGGATCCCGTGCTGGAGGGTGAAAAACTTGTGATATTTCTCCGCCACGAGCTTGTGGATTCCGTAGATGCTGAGGCAGTTGAACGGATGTTTTTCATCCACCGGATTGTACTCGATCTTTCCGTAAACGAAGCGGGAGCTGGCAAAAACGATCTTGGGCCGGGCCCCCGCCTTCTGAGCCGCCTCGAGAAGGTTGATCTGGGCTTTGCAGTTGATGTCGAGGTCGGTGATGAGGTCCCGGTTGCTGTCGATGTAGCTGACCTGCGCAGCCAGGTTGAAGACCACCTCCGCCCCTTCCACCGCGGAGAGGACCGCCTCGGGGGAGCGCAGGTCCGCCTGGAGGAACTGGATCTGATCTCTCACCGGCTCCAGGTTGAAGAGATTTCCCCCGTAGGTCGCCAGCATGGCGTCGAGGACCTTGACCCGGGCTCCGGCCTCCACGAGTTTCAGGGCGATCGTGCTGCCCAGCATTCCCGCTCCACCGGTAATGAGGACCCGCTTCCCCCGGAACCAGCTCAACACCGCCTCAGGCGTCATAGCGAAGTCCCCCGCCAGCGCCGGCCGCGGCCCGCTCGAAAAAAACGGGAATCTTCTTTCAGCCGGCCCCAATCGACTGGGTTCATGAGGGCCAGAAGAGCGAAGCTGAAAGAGAAAAACCGGATCCCCCAGCCCCAGGGGGACAAGTCCCTTTTGAAAAAGAGGAGGAGGGCCCCGTTCGTCGCCACCGCCGGCGCCAAGAGAGCGCCCAGGAGAGCCAGCCCCCGGCGCTGGATGAGGCGCCGCCACGCGCCTTGGCGCAGCGGCCGGGTGGCCAGCCACAGGCGCCTCCAACAGGAAACGAACCGGCTCTCTTCCCACATCTTCCGGGGGCTCATGATCTGTCCCCGATCGGGAGGGTGTTCTTGAAGAGCTCAAAAGGGGATTCCAGAGGGGCCAGAACCGTCATCCGGATCTGCGCCCCGTTGAAATCCACCTGGA
>JACPXR010000095.1 GCA_016196465.1 Candidatus Omnitrophota bacterium
GTTCCTGGTGGGATTTCTGCCCCAGGAAGTGAAGGTTCGGGTGGCGCTTCAGACGCTGGGCCTCGGTTTGAAGGGGGCCCACGAGGACGAACGAGTGATCCGGCATCCCCTGCGCCACCTGGGAGAGGAGGTCCTGGTCCACCCACTGGTGGATTCCACCGAGGTACCCCACGATCGGCTTGGGGATCTCCCGGAGGTCCGGGGGTGTTTCAGAAGGACCCTCTCGTTCCTCCTCGAAACGGGAGAGGTTAACGCCGAAGGGAAACCAGTGGACGTTCCGGTTGAAGCGGGCCGCCCGTTCCAAGAGAACCCGGGAGGTGACGAACACGAGGTCCGCTTTTCGGAAAAGGGCCTCTTCGCTCGGGACAATCCGGCGGGCGGCGGGGGTGCTGTCTGGGAAGCTGTCGATGCAGTAGTAGATGAGCGCTTTCTTCGGAATTCGGTCGAGCACCTCGAGCGTCGTGGGAGTGGGAATGAACGTCCAGCAGACCGGGCGGTCGAAGTCCATGGCTTCCATCCATCGTTTCAGAGCGCCCGTGAGCAGCCAGCGGTTGATCCGAGCCGCCAAAGGCGAGTAAGGAAACGGGAGGATCAGCGGGGAGAACAGATACAGGCCTTCCCTTTCCTGGCGGAATCCGGCGAGGCTTCTGTGCCACTGGGAGAACCGGTGGCGGATGCGGGGAAGGTCCTGAAGGCGCGGGTTGCGAACGCCTGTATTTTCCACGAAGAGGACCCGGTGGCCCTGGGCCGCCAGCGTGGACATGATCTCCTGGTGGCCCTGCCAGACGAAATCCCAGTCGATGGAGGAGAAGCAGAGGATGTCCTGGGGCTTCGCCGCGCTGTCTTCCCGGCCCGGCGAGGCCGCGGAGGCCCGGCCCAGGGAGGGATCCAGAATCTCCTCCAACAGGCCGATCCATCGCGGCGCCAGATGTCTCAAAGAGTAGCGCTCCTCCACCGTCCGGCGGCCGGCGGCCCCAAGCCTGCGTCCCAGGGCCGGCTCCTCCAGAAGGCGCGCGAGGGCCTCCACCCACTCCTCCGGGGTTCTGGCGAACAGGCCGTTTTCGCCGGGGAGGACGATCTCCGTGTTGATCCCGACCGGGGAGGCCACCACAGGCACGCCGGAGGCCATGAACTGGAGGGCCTTGAAGCCGCATTTCCCTCTGGACCATTCGTCATCCCAGAGGGGATACAGCCCGATGGAGCAGCGGCGGAATTCCTCCGCCTCCCCTTCGAGCCGCCAAGGGCGGTTGTCCACCTCGACCCCCCGAACCTCCACTCCTTCCCCCGCCCCGATCACCTTGAGCCGGAATCGGCGCCGCCTGGAAAGCTCCTCTAGGGCGGGCACGATCCCCTGGAGGTATTTGGCGGTGCTGGGGGAACCGATCCAGGAAAGGATCGGCACCGGTTCTTCGCGAAGGGTCGGATCGGGGGAAAAGCGGTCGGTGTCCACCGGCGTGGGAAGAATGGAGACGTTCCGGTTGAAGCGGGAAGCGAAGCCCGCCAGATGGCGGTTCCCGGCGAAGACGCAATGGCTCAAGGCGAGGAGGGCCTCCACACTGCCTGGATTTTCCAGTCTGCCCAGCCACCGGCGGTCCTGACGATGCGGCAGGTAGATGGCGTCGTCAAAGTCAAAGACGACCCGGAGCCGGGAGGCCCGGAGGAAGGGCAGCATCAAGGCCATTCCGGCCGACATCCCCCAGGGAAACAGTTCCCGATGGATGAACAGAAGGTCGGGTGAAGAGCCCCGGAGCCTCCGCCAGCGGGAAAGGCTTCCGGTCAGAAAAAGGCCGAGCTTCCGGTGCCAAGCCCTGGGGTCGTAGATCGCTTCCAGGGCCTCCGAGGGAAAGAAGGGATGGATCTCCGTTTCGAAGCCGGCCTCCCGGAGGGCGTCGAAGTAGGCCAGCACCCGGAAGCGGGTGGAAGCGACCTCCTTTGGATGGGTGGTTAAAAAGAGGATTTTCTTCACTTACCAGGCCGCCTGAAACTGACGCTGCCAGAGGGCCAGACTCACCGGCCGCCAGAGCGCCTTGCGTTCCGCCAGCGTCAAATCGTTGCGATCCGTCCATCCCGCCCAGCGCCGGGTGTCCACCAGCGACTTGACGAAGGGGCTCCCCTCCATCAAATCGATCAGCCCGCTTCGGTGGCGCTGGAACCACTGGCAGGTCATCCAGGTCCTCATCCCCTGCTTCTGCACCCGGGTTCGAATCTCCTCCGGAAGAAGCCCCTCCATGCTGGTCCGCAGAACCGCCTTCCGGGGTCCCGCCTCAACGAGGAGGTCCAGGTCGCGCGAGAAGACCTGCTCCAGCAGGCGGTGATCCAAAAAGGGCACGCGGCTTTCCACGGAGAAGGCCATCGCGTTGCGGTCGGCGATGTGCAGGAAATAAGGCATCCGGTCCACGTAGATGTTGCGCAGCATCGCCGCGCGAAGGCTCACCCCCTCCCAGAAGGTTTCTCGGACCGGCCGGGTGACCCACCCGTAGCGCCGGAAAAAAGAATCGCTCAACAGCTGACGCCCATTGAGGCGCCTCTGCCGGTAGAAGGCCCGGTCCACGGCGTTCTTCAGCCCCTCGGGGATCAGTTGAAGCGGCGAACGGATCAGGTCCCGGAAGAGAGCGGAGGGCCTCTGGCCGTAGGCATGATCCAGAAGCCAGCGCATCCTGGCGCGCGCCGTTTTGAAATGGCCCCGGCTGACCAGGTGGACGAGATACGCCCCGTCGTATGCGGGGTAGCCCAGCAGGTACTCATCGGCGCCGTGCCCCTCCAGGCAGACCTTGAGCTTCTGACTGGAGGCTCTGTGGATCTGCCAGAGCCCGGCGGAGGCGGCCCACTCCTGGATCGGCTGGTCGTGGATGTAATTGATCCGCTCCAGTTCCTCCAGGGGGAGGGGCTCAATGGGAACCCGGTGGGGACGGAATCCCTCCTGGTCAATCAACTGCCGGGCGTGCCGGATGTCCTCCGTGTCCTGAGGGGAAGCCCCGAGGAAGGCGTCGATCGGTCCTTGGATGAAGCGCCTGGCGGCGACCGCCACAGAAGAGGAATCCACCCCCCCGCTGACCAGGACGCCCAGGGGAACCTCGGAGACGCAGCGAAGCCGCACGGCGTCCAGGAACAGATCCCGGAAGGTCCCCCCCGCGGGACGAATTCCGTTGGAGGCCCGGGGCCCTTTTCCCAGTTGGTGGTAGCGCCTCTGGGCGTACCGGTGTCCGTCGAGCTCATAGACCGCGCAACCCCCCGGCTCCAACGCGCGGATCTCCCTGAAGAAAGTCCCGGTATCGTGATTCGACTTGCTGAGCACCAGAAAATCAAAGACCGCGTCGGGATCCGCCTTGGAGGAGATTCCCGGATGCCGCAGCAGGGCCTTGGGTTCCGAGGCGAAGGCGAAAAGGTTTCCGCGGTTGGAAACGTACAGCGGCTTGATGCCGTAGCGGTCCCGCGAGAGGAAGATCCTCCGCCGGGGCTGGTCCAACAGGGCGAAGGCCCATTCCCCGTTGAACCGGTGGAGGGCCTCCTCTCCCCATTGACGATAGGCGTTGAGGATGACCTCTGTATCGGAAGCAGTGAGGAAGCGGTGGCCCAGGCCTTCCAGCTCCTCTCGGAGCTGGCGCCAGTTGTAGATCTCTCCGTTGAAGACGATCCAGTACCGCCCCGTGGCGTCGCACATCGGCTGATGACCCCGGGCCGTGACATCGACGATCGCCAGGCGTCGATGTCCGAAGGCGACGTCCCCGGGAAACGCCTCACCGCCCCAGAGAGGCAGCGTCTCTTTGAGCTCCCGGACGCTCTCTTGGCCGGCATAGGCCGTTGTTTGGCCCCTCCGGCCCTCAAAGAGGGCGAACCCCTCGTCGTCCGGCCCTCGGTGGCGCAGCGCCCGCGTCATCGAGAAGAGAACGGAGCTGGGCACCGGTTCCCCCTGTTTGACGACAAAACCAACGATGCCGCACATTCCGGGCCTTCAGGCCGGTCGCCCGATGTATTCGAAGTAAGGGGGGGTGACGATCCGCTCGGAGAACAGCTTGGCGCGCGGCCGATACCAATAGTGGTTCGAGAACATCGGGGAGATGCCGAAATAAAGCCGCCTGTCAGGATCCCAGATGGGATAATCCAGGATGTTGAGGTCGGTGTCGTAGGTGGGCTGGGACTGAATCCGGTTGGCCGTGAACCAATAGCGGGCCTGCCGAAAGACGTCCGCCTCCAGGTAGAATTCAAACCACCGGCGGGTCATCTCCCCCAGGGAGGCGAAGTTCGTGACGACATCGACGGATCCCCCGGAGAGCCGGCGGTACCCGTCGCAAGGCAGCAGCACCACGTCGTGTTGTTCCAATTGGCTCCTGCCGATCGTCCCCTCCTCTCCAAGCTCCTTGAGTCCGGCGATCTTCAGGTGAGGCAGGCAGGTCGAAAGAAAGTAGCGGGCCAGGAGGAGCTGTCCGGGAAAATCGACCAGGACGTGACAGGAATGGGGATGCTCCCGTTTGAGGAGAGAAGTCCAAATCCCATAGCTGCTCCCGATGTCCAGGCAGATGAACCCCTCCTGAAGCCGGCCGGCCAGCACGCGGTTGAAGAGGCCGAGGGAATGCAGGTGCTTCAGCCACCGGTGGGTGTAGCGGTAGCCTCGATGTTCAAACACGCGGGGATTGCCGGCCGGATGAGCCGGATAAGCGCGCAAGAGGTGTTCCTCCCCCGTCTGAAGAAAGAGGTCCAGGCATTCCCGCATCATCCGGCGCTCCCCCCGGCGGGCGCCGCTCACGAGATTCTTCAGGCTCAGCGAGGAGTCGAAAATCGGGTTGTCGGGGATAAAGAGGCTCAGACGGCGGAAGTTCCGAAGGACCTCCAGATTGACCGAGCCGTCCGGACGGATGAACTTGGCGGGCTCATGGGCGGCCAGACCTTCCCATTTCGGAATCTGTTTCCCCACCCCCTCTACAGAAGTCCCGTGCCAGCGATAGGTCCGGACGTCCTCTTCCAGGATCTCCACCAGGGCCTTCTCGTCGAGGGCGCTGGGGGCCGGTGCCCTCAGACCTTCACGCACAGGAACCCGGCGAAATTGTACCACTGGAAAAACGGTTCGACGGCCTCGAAGCCCGCCTGCCGGAACATCTGGAGATTTTCCTCCATGCGATAGGGGATCAGGACGTTCTCCAGGGCTTCCCGCTTTCGGACGATCTCCTCGTCGGAGTAGCCGTTTCGCCGTTTGTAGTCGTAATAGAGCTTGACGAAGGCCCGGTTCGTGACCGGATGGGAATTGAGAACCTTGTCGATCACGATCAAGGCGCCCCCCTCCAGCATCCCCCGATGGATCCGGCGGATCAGCCCTTCTCGCTCCGGGGGACGGAGGAACTGCAGGACCCAGCACATCGTGACCACTCCGGAGCGCTCCAGCGGCAGGCGCTCATCCGTCAAGTCCCCCCGCTTCAGCTGGATTTGATCGCGCAGACCGACCCGTTCCAGCTTTTCAAGCCCCTTGGCGAGCATCGCCTCGGAGTTGTCGTACCCGATGGCGGCCTCCGCTTTGCAACCGACCTCCCGATAGAGGTTGATCAGCGTGGTGCCGGTCGAACACCCCAGGTCGAGAATCCGACCGCCCGGGACGAAGAATTCCTTGGCGAGCTCGACGACCATGCACTGCAACTCTCGGTAAAAAGGGACCGATCGGACGACCATGTCATCGAAGACATCGGCCACCTTCCGGTCGAACTCAAAATCGCTCGCTCGGGTTGTCGTTCCCGTGAACAGCGCGTCTTTTCCCATGCCGGGCTCCTTATCCATTTCCTCTAAACTTCGAGCTGGTTTCGAAACCTCCCGTGGCCGCGCTTAAGCTTAAATGCAAGCAGGGCAAGGAGCGAGGAGGAGGCGTATCATGAGAGTCAAGATA
>JACPXR010000094.1 GCA_016196465.1 Candidatus Omnitrophota bacterium
GAGACCGATTCCGGGCTCGACATCGACGCCCTGCGCACCGTGGCGGAGGGAATCAACCGCTTGCGGGACCCAGAGCGGGGGATCCTTCTCATCACCCACTATCAGCGGATCTTGAACTACATCGAGCCGGACGTCATCCACGTTCTGGTCCAGGGAAAGATCCTCCGCTCCGGCGGAAAGGAGCTTGCCCTCGAACTGGAAGCCAAAGGATACGCCCAGTACGAGGCCAGACAGAAGGAGGCGGTGGCCCCATGAGCGATAAACCGGTTGAAGTCAACAAGGACTACGAAGAACAGTACGGATTCCACTCTCCGGAAGAGTACGTCTTTAAATCGGAGAAAGGCCTCTCCAAGCGAACCGTCGAAGAGATCTCCGGGATGAAGGAAGAGCCGGACTGGATGCGGCAACTTCGGCTGCGGGCCCTGGAGGCCTTCTTGAAGAAACCCCTGCCGGCCTGGGCCGATCTTTCGCTTCTGTCTCAGATTGACTTTGACAACATCTATTACTACCTCAAGCCCACAGAAAAACAGGGGAAAACCTGGGAAGATGTTCCGGAAGACATCAAGAAAACCTTTGATAAGCTGGGGATCCCGGAGGCGGAACGAAAATTCCTTGCGGGGGTCAGTTCGCAATATGAAAGTGAGGTTGTCTATCATTCGATTCAGAAAGAGCTGGAAGATCAAGGGATCATCTTTCTGGGAATGGACGATGGCCTAAAGAAATATCCGGATCTGGTGAAAAAATACTTCGGGACGGTGATCCCGCTTGCTGACAACAAGTTTGCGTCCCTCAACTCAGCCGTCTGGTCGGGCGGCTCTTTTATCTACGTTCCCAAGGGTGTCCACGTCAAATTACCCCTCCAGGCCTATTTCCGGATCAACGCCAAGAACATGGGGCAGTTCGAGCGGACACTCATCATCGCGGATGAGGGTTCGAGCGTCCACTATATCGAGGGATGCTCGGCCCCCGTGTACGCGTCGGACTCCCTGCATTCCGCAGTGGTGGAGCTGATTGCGCTTCCCCATGCCCACATCCGGTACACCACCATTCAGAACTGGTCGAAGAACGTGTACAACCTGGTCACTAAGCGGGCGGTTGCCCACGAGAACGCGATTGTTGAGTGGCTCGACGGGAATCTCGGCTCAAAGCTCACAATGAAATACCCGGCGGTCTATCTCGTAGGCCCCAAGGCCAGGGGGGAGGTCGTCTCCGTGGCCTTCGCCGGGGGCGGACAGCACCAGGACGCCGGGGCCAAGATGGTGCACATTGCCCCGGAAACGAGCTCCACGATCCTCTCGAAATCGATCTCCAAGGACGGAGACCGGACCAGCTACCGCGGGCTGGTGAAGGTCTACCCGAACGCCGAGCATGTGAAATCGTCCGTCCGGTGCGACGCCCTCTTGATGGATGAGGCCTCCCGGTCGGACACGTATCCCACGATGGAGATCGACGCCAAGCAGGTTCAGATCGGCCACGAGGCCACGGTGAGCAAGGTGGGGGAGGAACAGCTCTTTTACCTGATGAGCCGCGGCTTGAAGGAGCAGGAGGCGACGACGATGGTCGTCAACGGCTTCTTTGAGGCCTTCGCCAAAGAGCTGCCTCTGGAGTACGCGGTGGAGTTGAATCGCCTGATTCAGCTCGAGATGGAGGGGTCTGTTGGATGACCCGGCAGGAAGCACTGGAACGCTTCAGGGCCCTGCCCTGGCCCGTCCGGACCGACGAGGAGTGGCGGCGGACGGACCCCGCCCTCCTGGGCCTGCCGCTGACGGAGATCTCCTCCGAAGGGGAGGAGATCCGGGCGCGGTGGGAAACCCTGGATCCCCGGTGGATTCAGGCCGGGGTGATTCTCACCGATCTCAAGACCGCTTTTAAGCAGTTCCCCGAGCTCCTGGAGGAGTTCCTTTTCAAAACCGGAAACCCCGAGGCCCTGGCGAAGTTCACCGCCCTGCACGAGGCCTCCTGGAAGCAAGGTCTCTTTTGCTACGTGCCGGAGGGGACCCTCCTGGAGGGGCCCCTCCGCGCCTCCCTGGAGATCACCGGCGGATCCGGGCAAACAGTCTTCCCCCACACGCTGATCGTGGTGGAGAAGGGGGCGCAGGTCACGCTGGTGGACGAGCGCAGATCCGAAGGGGTCCGGAATCCGCTCTTTTCGAACGAGAGGGTGGAGATCTTCGTCAAAGAGGGGGCGCGCCTGCAGTACCTCCACCTCCAACGCTGGTCCGAGCCGGTGGCGGAGCTCTTCACCCAGCGGGCCCTGCTGGGAAAAGACTCGGAGTTCCTGAACGTCACCATGGGGCTCGGGGGGAGGATTTCCAAGGCCAGCGTGGAGACGGTCCTCGCGGAAAGCGGGGCCCGGGCGGAACTGCTCGGGGTCTTCTTCGGCAGGGGGAAGCAGCATTTCGACTTCCACACCATGCAGGACCACCAGGCCCCTCAGACGACGAGCGACCTTCTCTACAAGAGCGCCTTGAAGGACGAGGCCAAACTGGTCTACACGGGGCTCATCCGGATCCGGAAGGCGGCGCAGAAGTCCGACGCCTACCAGGCGAACCGGAACCTCCTCCTGGACCAAGGGGCCAAGGCGGACTCGATCCCGATGCTTGAGATCGAGGCGGACGACGTCCGCTGCACCCACGGGGTGGCGGTTGGACCGGTGGAGGAGGAGCAACTTTTCTATCTGGAAAGCCGCGGGCTCTCCCGGGGGGAGGCGGAGCGGCTCATTGTGGCGGGCTTCTTTGAGCAGGTCTTCAAGCGGATTCCCCTGGAGGAATTAAAGGAGGAGCTGCTCCAGGAGGTGGACGCGCGGCTTCTTGAAAAGGAGGAGTTCAAACGATGATTACCCTGACGGACAAGGCGGCCGGAAAAGTTCAGACCCTGCAGCAGCAGGAAGGAAAGACCGGCTACGCCCTCCGACTGAAGGTGGTCGGAGGGGGTTGTTCCGGTTATTCGTACAGCATGGATTTTGAGGAGCAAGCCGCTCCCGGAGACTCGGTCTTTGAGGACAAGGGGGTCAAGATCTTCGTGGACCCGAAGTCCCTGCCGATGATCGACAACACCCAGGTCGACTGGGCGGACGGGATGACGGGGGCCGGCTTCACCCTGCAGAATCCGAACGCGAAGGGTTCCTGCGGCTGCGGGCACTCCTTCAGCGTTTAAAAAGGAGGTTCGGGAGAAGATGTTTGATCCGGAGCTGATCCGAAAGGATTTTCCGATCCTCCAGCGCCAGGTGCGGGGGAAGCCCTTGGTCTACCTGGACAATGCGGCCACTTCGCAAAAGCCGTACGGGGTGCTGGACGCGCTCGTTGCCTACTACACCCGGAGCAACGCCAACGTTCACCGGGGGATCCACACCTTAAGCGAGGAAGCGACGGCCGGCTACGAGTCCGCCCGGGGGAAGGTGGCGCGCCTCATCGGGGCCCCCAAACCCTCGACGGTGATCTTCACCCGGAACGCCACCGAGGCGATCAACCTCGTCGCCCACGCCTGGGGCCGGAAGCACGTCGGCCCGGGGGATGAGATCCTCCTCACCGAGATGGAGCACCACTCGAACCTCGTTCCCTGGCAGCTCCTCGCCCAGGCCAAGGGGGCCGGGCTTCGCTTCCTTCCCGTGACGGCGGAAGGAAAGCTCGATCTGGAGCCATGGGACCGCCTCGTCACCGAGAAAACCAAACTCATCTCCCTGACCCTGATGTCGAACGTTCTGGGGACGATCAACCCCGTTGGCGAGATCGTCCAGAGGGCCCACGCCAGGGGGATCCCGGTCCTGGTGGACGGCGCCCAGGGGGTGCCGCACCTGCCGGTGAACGTCCTGGAGATGAACTGCGACTTTCTCGTCTTCTCCTCCCACAAGATGCTGGGGCCCACGGGGGTGGGAGTCCTGTACGCCAAGGAGGCGATCCTTGAGGCGATGGACCCCTTCCTCGGAGGGGGGGACATGATCCGGGACGTCTGGCTCGATCATTCCTCCTGGAACGACCTCCCCTGGAAGTTCGAGGCGGGGACCCCCAACATCGCCGATACGATCGCCTTCGGGGCCGCGATCGACTACCTGCAGCGGATCGGAATGTCCGAGATCCGCCGGCACGAAGTGGAATTGACCCGCGCCGCCGGGGAACAGCTCAGGAAGATAGAGGGAATCACCCTGTACGGCCCCTCGGACCCCGAAGCCCGGGGGGCGGCCGTCTCCTTCAACATCGAGGGAGTTCACCCCCACGACCTGGGCCAGATCCTGGATGATCAGGGGATCGCCATCCGGGCCGGGCACCACTGCTGCAAACCCCTCATGCGGAAGCTCGGGGTGGTGGCAACCGCCCGGGCCAGCTTCTACCTGTACAACACCCGGCAGGAAGTGGACGCCCTGGTGGCCGCCCTCATCAAAGCGAAGGAGGTGTTCTCCGTTGTCGCTCACCGATGACCTGTACCGGGAGATCATCCTGGAACATTTCAAGAACCCCAGGAACCACGGGAAGCTCGAGCGGCCCGACCTCACCGCCCAGGGGGCCAATCCCTTCTGTGGGGACGAGCTAGAGCTGACGATCTCCCTGAAAGAGGGGGTCCTTCAGGAGATCCGGGCTCAGGGAAAGGGCTGCTCGATCAGCCAGGCCTCCGTCTCCATGATGACCGAAGCCGTCTCCGGCAAGAAGATCGGCGAGGTCGAAGAGCTCGCCGGAAAATTCAAGGCCATCATGCTGGAAGGGGCCCCCATGGATCTGCCGCCGGAGCTGGAAGATCTCGAGGCGCTGGAGGGGGTGAAGAAATACCCGGTCCGGATCAAGTGCGCGATCTTAAGCTGGAACACCCTGCTGGAGGGGTTGTCGGCCTACCGGAAAGGAAGCGCCGCCTCCAGCCACGTCGAGGGAGAGGAAGGATCGCGCCCGGAACTGAGCGACCAGCTCACCGCGCAGAGCGCCAGCCCGCCGGACAAGGAGGCGCCCAAGGGGGAGAGCCGCCAGGAGGAGGTCCGCTCCGCCCTGAAGCAGGTGATCGACCCGGAGCTCAACATGAACGTCGTGGACCTGGGGCTCATCTACGGGATCGACATCCAGGGGGCCCAGGTGAAGGTCACCTACACGCTGACCTCCCCCGGCTGTCCGCTGGGCCCCGTGATCAAGGGGCAAATGCAAGGATCGCTGGGGAAGATCCCCTGGGTGAAGGAGATCGAGGCGGACCTCGTCTGGTCTCCGCCGTGGGACCCGCACACGATGGCCTCCGAAGAGACCAAAACGGAGCTTGGAATCTGGTGAGAGAGGTGGAAACCGCCAAGAGAATCCCTCTGCCGCAGGGGGAGGTTCTGGGAAGGATCGGGAAAACCCCCCTCATTCCCCTTCGGAAGATCGGGGAGGAGTTCTCCGGGGTGACCCTGCTGGCCAAGGCGGAATGGTTCAATCCCGGCGGTTCGGTCAAGGACCGGGCCGCCCACGGCATCGTCCTGAAGGCGGAGGAGGCCGGCCATCTCACCCGCGAGAAGATCCTCCTCGACGCCACCTCAGGAAACACGGGAGTCGCCTACGCCATGATCGGCGCGGCCAAGGGATACCGGGTGAAGCTTTGCGTCCCCGCGAACGCCTCCTCGGAGATCCTTCGGACCCTCAAGGCGTACGGGGCCGAGGTGGTGCTGACTTCCCCTCTGGAAAGTTCCGACGGGGCGATCCGGGAAGCGAAGCGCCTGTACGGGGAAAATCCGGAGCTCTATTTCTACGCCGACCAGTACAACAACCCGGCCAACTGGCAGGCGCACCACCGAACCACCGGCCCGGAAATCTGGGAGCAGACGGAAGGGACCCTGACTCACTTGGTCGCCGGGATCGGAACCAGCGGCACCCTGATGGGGACAGGACGCTTCCTCAAGGAAACGAAGCCCTCCGTCCAGATCGTCTCCGTGCAGCCGGACTCGGCTCTCCACGGGCTGGAGGGTTTAAAACAGATGGCCACCTCGATTGTCCCTGGAATCTTCGACCCGGCCTTCCCCGACCTGAACCTGGAGGTGAAGACCGAGGAGGCGTACGCGCAGGTGAAGCGGGTCGCCGCCGAGGAGGGGCTCCTCATCGGAATCTCATCGGGGGCGGCCCTGGCCGCCGGCTTGAAGATCGCCCGCCAGGCAGAGCCGGGGGTCATCGTCATGATCTTTCCGGATGGAGGCTCTCGGTATCTCGATGAACAGTTCTGGAACGAGTAAAGCGGAAGCGTCCCTCTCCAAGGAGGAGGTGAAGCGCTACAGCCGCCACCTCATCATGCCGGAGGTCGGCGTGGCGGGACAGAAGAAGCTGAAAAGCGCCTCCGTGCTCTTGATCGGAACCGGGGGGCTGGGTTCTCCCTTGGGGCTGTACCTGGCCTCGGCCGGGGTGGGGCGGATCGGCCTCGTCGATTTCGATGTGGTCGACTTCACCAACCTCCAGCGGCAGGTCCTCTACACGACCCAGGATGTCGGGAGGCCGAAGCTCCAGGCGGCCAAGGAACGGCTCACGGCGATCAACCCCTTGATTGAGATCCAAACCCATGAGGTCCGCCTCTCCTCCGACAACGCCCTGGAGATCCTTCAAGGCTACGACGTGATCGTCGATGGAACGGACAACTTCCCCACCCGCTATCTGGTCAACGACGCCTGCGTGCTGCTGAAGAAACCGAACGTCTACGGGTCGATCTTCCGCTTCGAGGGGCAGGCCTCGGTCTTCGACGCCTCCCGGGGCCCCTGCTACCGCTGCCTTTATCCGGAGCCGCCTCCGCCGGGGCTCGTTCCCTCCTGCGCGGAGGGGGGGGTCCTCGGAATTCTCCCCGGCATTGTGGGCACCATCCAGGCGACCGAGACGATCAAGCTGATCATCGGGAACGGCGAGCCCCTGATCGGCCGGCTCCTCCTCTTCAACGCCCTGAAGATGCGCTTCCGGGAGCTGAAGCTCCGGAAGAACCCTTCCTGCCCCGCCTGCGGCGCGAAGCCGACGGTGACGAAGCTCATCGACTACGAGGAGTTCTGCGGCCTCAAAAGAGGGGAGGATCCTTCGACTGGCTCAGGACAGGCGCCCAATCAGGAGGAGTGGGAGATCACCGCCGGAGAGCTCGCTCAGCTCCTTCAAAAGAACAAGGGCCTCAAGCTCATCGACGTGCGGGAAACCAACGAGTACGACATCTGTCACATCCCAGGGGCCAAGCTGATTCCAACGAGCGAGTTCGTCCACCGGATCGGGGAGCTGGACTCGGCGGACGAGATGGTCCTCTACTGCCACAAGGGGATCCGAAGCCGAAACGCCCTCGATCTCCTGAAGGCCGCCGGCTTCCGGAAGATCAAGTCCTTGAGGGGCGGGGTCGACGCCTGGGCGGACGAGATAGACCCTTCCATGCCCCGGTACTAACGTGGCTGGCCCGGAAAGATTGAGTGAATCTCAAGTCAGCGATTCGCTGAAGGCCCTCCCCGCCTGGGAATTGAAGGGGGGCGAGATCACCAAGCTCTACAAGTTCAAGGACTTCGTTGAATCGATGGCCTTCGTCAACCGGGTGGCGGCCCTGGCGGAGGAGGCGGACCACCATCCCGACATCCTGATCCGCTGGAACAAGGTGACCCTCACCCTGTCGACCCACTCCGCCGGCGGCCTCACGCAGAAGGATTTCAACCTCGCCCGCTCGATCGATGGGCGGAGGGACGCCAGACCTGGGTGAGGAGCCGCCAGAGGGCCTCCCGCCGCTTTCTCTTGGAAAACAGCATGAGGAGGGTGAGGAGGATGTACAGCCCCGCGAAGGCGTAGCGGACCGCCGGAGAAGGAAGGGCGAGCTGGGCCCCGAACAGGAGGAGCAGGGTGGCCGCCTCTGAGAAAGAGAACTGGAAGTTGGACAGGACCGCCACGGCAAAGAACGACTGGGCGGATGTCAGAAAGATCTCCTCCACCTGCCGGGCATCCAGGTGCATCGCCGCCGCCCGGCCTCCCGAGATGGAATAAGCCAGAGGAAGCATCCCGATCAAGAGGGTCCACTGGTTCACCTTGGAGGAGACGAGCGTCCCCAGGGAGACCCCGCCGGCGGCCCGCAGGGCGAAGAGGACCGCCACGACAAACTCCGGAGACTCCGAGGCCAGGGGGGCCAGCCACTGAACGAGGAGGAACTCTTCGATCCCCCAGGCCCGTCCCATGGAGAGGAGGCCCTCGGCAAAGGGCTCCGCCGCCAGAAAAATCGTGGCTCCGGCAGTCAGGAAGAAGAGGGCCATGGTAAGCCGCCTCATGGGAAGGAGCCATCCCGCGATCCACTCCGAAGGGCCTCCCAGCTCCGGCTCGACGTGTTCGGCCCGGCTCGCCACAAACAGGTAGACCCCAAACAGGGCGAGAAACACCGCGGTATCCAAGAGGGAGAGGGTGCCTTTCAACGGAATGACGAAAGAGTACACCGTCGCCAGAAAGAGGGTGGCGATCTCGATCCCCTGGGCCGACTCCAGACGGATTTCCCGCTTGCGGGTGGCGAACCAATAGGCGAAGAGGACCACCGGCCAGCCGAAACCGATCAAGAGCCGGTTGGCGCCGGTCATGTTGGCTGTAGCGTAGGGAATGTAGGAAGGGTCCTTCCCAGCCGTCCAGGCAAAGTAGATGTCGACGGCATACTCCGGCAGGACCGCGATCAAGGCGAGCACCGCCAGGGCAAGGGCCTGGGGGATTTCCAGCTGGGCCAGCTCCGCCGCCCATGAAAGAAGGAAGGCAGCCCCAAAGATCCCGAGGCCCGGAAGGACCGCGTTCCAGGGAACGGGAAGATCCATTCCCGTCAGATGAAAAAAGAGCCACTGTCCCGCCAATCCCAGGGCCGCCCCAAGCGCCAAAACGTTCTTCAGCATCGTTTACCCTTCGGTGAACTGCCCCGGCCGGCAGGCCTCGCATGAACAAAGAGACCGGAGGAATTCATAGGAAAAGATCCCCGTGGTGTGGCCGTCGCTCCAGCGGATGTTGAGGGCGTACCGGCCCACCGGCTGGATCGAAAGGGGCCTCACCTCAGGACCCACCGCCTCACCGGAGGGCAGGCAGGCGGCGCAGGGGCAGGCGGCCCGGAGCGCTCCCCATGTGTACAGACTCTCGTGGCCGTCGGCCCAGAGGATCTTGAGGCTGTTTTCGCCGAACCGTTCGATCCGCTGCGGGGCGGGACTTGAAGGGGCCATGTTATAATCCGTCCGTGAATTCATCCCAAAGACAAATCGAAGCCGCCCGCACCCGGGCGGCTCTGGTCGGCGGCTTGCGCCGAGGCATCCTGGCTGTGCGCGGCAAGGACCGCGTATCGTTCCTCCACAACATCCTGACCCATGATATCAAAGGCCTCCAGACCGGACAAGGCAAAGCGGCCTGCCTGCTGGACCGTCAGGGAAAGATCCGCTTCTTTTGCCTCGTCCACGCCCTGGCCGGGGAGCTCCTGATGGAGATGGAGCCCTCGGCGCTTGCGATCGCCCAAGAAGAGCTCAACCGGTACCGGATTTCAGAGGAGGTCCAGTGGGAGGAGCTCGCCGGGGGCCTCCGGACGATCCTCCTCCTGGGGCCGGCCTCGGTCCAAATCCTTCAAACCCTTTTCAAGGAGCTTTCCCTTCCCACCGCTCCTCTGAGTCATACGGAAGGTCCCCCGGATTCGGACCTCCTTCGGGTCGTCCGCCGGGATGAGTTACTCGTTCCCGGATTCCAGCTCTGGACCGCTCCGGAATCCGAAGAGGGGCTTCAAACAACCCTTCTCCGGGAAGGGGAAAAGGTTGGGTTGGAAAAAGGGGGCGAGGAGCTCCTGGAGATCCTCCGGATCGAAGCGGGGATTCCCCGGCCCGGCAGAGAGCTCATCCCCTCCGTGATCCTCAACGAGCTGGAGCGGGAGGATTTTTGGAGCGCTTCCAAGGGCTGTTTCGTCGGTCAGGAGATCCTCGTCCGGATCAAGCACCGGGCCCATCCCCCCAGACTCCTCAGGGGGTTCCTCCTGGAAGGAAACAGCCCTCCCCCCTGCCCCGCGGAGCTCTTCCTGGGGGCAGATCCTGTGGGGACCCTCACTTCCGCCCTCTTCTCCCCGACGCTGAACCGGACCATTGCCCTTGGATTTCTCAAATATGGCGTGGAAGCCCCGCGGGTGGAGGCGGAAACGCCAGGAGGAAGAGTTGCCGTGGAGGTGGTGAAACTCCCTTTCGGGGCTAGCGGGAGACCTTGACCCCGACTTTCGGGCAGTCCCGCTCGATCGGGCACCGGCTGCACCAGGGGGAGACCGGCCGGCAGAGGGTCTGACCGAAGCTCACGAGAAGATCGTTGTACCGGATCCAGTAGCGCCTGGGAAGAATCCCGCGCAGGTTCATCTCCGTCTGCTCGGGGGTCTTCGTCCGGACGATCCCGAGGCGGTTCGAGATCCGGTGGACATGGGTGTCCACGCAAATCCCCAGCTTCCCGAACCCCACAGTCATGACGAGGTTCGCCGTCTTGCGCCCCACCCCCGGCAGGGTGAGAAGCTCCTCCAGGGTCTCCGGCACCTTCCCCCGGAACCGGCCGATCAGGTGCTGGCAGATCTGGTGAATCCGCTTGGCCTTGGTCCGGTAAAATCCAACGGGGTAGATGAGCTTCCGGATCTTCTCCAAAGGGAGGTTCAAAAGCTGCTGAGGGGTGCGGGCCTTTTCAAACAGCCGCTGGGAAGCGGGGTGAGTCACCTCATCCTTGGTCCGGAGGGAAAGGAGGCAGGAAATCAGCACTCGGAAAGGATCGTGGGTCTCCTCGCCGAGCTGGGTGACGACGGGAACCCGCCACGCCCGGCTGGCGGTCTTAAGGCGGCGGACGATCCGGTCGATCCGGGGTCTGTCGTTCTTAGCGAAGGACAAGCTCCGTGTCGGTGGCCCGGACCCCCTCGAGTTTCCGGATTTTGGAGACGATCACCGCCAGCTCCTCGTACGGCTCGGCGTCAATGAAGGCGATCATGTCGTGGCCGCCGGTCACCTGATAGGCGAACGTGACCCCCGCCATCTTCCGGACTGCCTCCTGGGTCTGCGCCTCCTGACCCGGATGAACGTCCACCATGACAAATGCCTTGGGCATCAGTAACCCTCCCTGCGGAAAGCAGTCTATCGTGTAGAGGAAGAAACCGTCAAGTAGACAATTGGAAGGTGCCAATTGGAAAGCGGTGGATCCCCCTGTTGGCGATCAAGTGTCTATGAGGATTACCTTAACGGGAACGGCGGGGAAGTGTCGTTTGAGCCTTTCGATATCGTACACAAGCTGCTCTCCGTACGAGACACCCGTGGACATTTGCTTGTGCATCGCGTGGCAAGGGACGATCTCGACACCGACATCGGCCTTATTTTCATTGAAAAAGTATTGGAATTTCGCCATGTCATAAAACATAAACGCATACTTCCCAAACTGGACCTCGACCAGTACCTTCTTCTTGACGAAATCGATCTGCTTAAAGACTCCCGGAATCGTGATCTTGCTATCTGGCAGAGTAATGGTATAGGTGTCTCGAATCTCATGAAACCCAAATTTACGAAAAGCAGATTTGAAGCGCCTATTGATATCCTCTGGGGAATATAAAAGCTCCCCGCGCATCGTTTTTTCCTTGCTGCGTTTGAGTTTCTTGAGTTTCCGGATATTTTTGATGACCTGATCAATTTCGTTGTTCAGTTCTGGGTATCGGACCTGCAAAATTTCTGAACCGCCAAGGTGGGAGTATTCGTAGACCTTCTTCATAAGGCACGCCCTGCAGGTAAGGTCAAGTCGACCTCAAATAGCGTCGGGTGAGGGGGACCGATGCGCACTGGCTTCGCTTTAGATTCGTAGGGTTTGGAGGCGTCGTATACTGGGCGATCCATCGGGCGAATCCGTAATTGGCCCTGCCGGGCAAGTCGAACTCGTTGGTGGATGATCTTGACATACTCAGGAACGATTTCTGCCCCAGCTGCTTTTCTTCCATGAATCAAAGCAGCAATGGCGGTAGTACCGGCGCCGAGGAACGGATCGAAAACCCAATCTCCCGGCTTGGTCAATGCCAGCACCAATCGCTCAACAAGCTCCACTGGGAACTGACAGGGGTGCGCAGTCTTCTCAACATGATTATGCTTTACATTTGGGATGATCCAAACATCACCAGGATTCTTACCCAGAGGATTGCAGGAATACTGCCCAATCCTTGGACCTTTAAAATATTTCTTCATCGGATATTTTTGTGGAACCCGCACATCGTCAAGGTTGAAGGTATACCGATCTGACTTAGTAAACCAGAGGATCGTCTCGTGACGACCTGAGAATCGCTTAGAGCAATGCAGGCCGTGTTCAAAGCACCATACGATCCGATTTCTCAACTTCAAACCAAGCGACTTAAATATCGGATAAAGAGCAACGTCCAATGGAACAATGGCATTCTGCTCGACATAGTTCCCAACCTGCCAACAGACACTGCCGCGCATATCCAGCGCCTCAACACAACGGCTGATGATCTTCTGCTGCTGCTCGAGATATTGCTCAAGCCGCATCCGCTTCTCATAAGGCTTACCGATATTGTAGGGAGGTGAGGTGACGATGAGCTGCAACGTGCCCCGCGGGATTTGCTCCAGCAGTCCTCGACAGTCGCCTTCATAGACGACCGCATCAGCGGATGCTCTGAATGCTTTTGAGATTTTCAAGCCATCGGCCTCAAACACGGCTTTCTCTTAAAACCGGCGGAAGAGGCCGACAACCCTGCCCATGATCCGGATGGAGGGATTCCCCGTGGGATGCAGGAAGATCGGCTCGATGGCTGGATTCTCCGGCTGGAGGCGGATCCTCCCTTTTTCCTGGTAGAAGCGCTTCACCGTCGCCTCTCCCTCGATGAGGACGGCGACGATCTGTCCGTTTTCCGCGGTGGGGGTGGGCCTGACAATCACGTAATCCCCGTCCATGATGCCGGCGTTGTGCATGCTCTCGCCGTGCACCCGGACGGCGAAGCAGCCGGGTGCTGGGACGAGGCGCGGGTCCACCTGGAGGCGCTCCTCGATGTTCTGCTCCGCGAGGATTGGAGCCCCGGCGGCGATCCGGCCCACCACCGGAACCTCGATCAACTCCCCCTCCGGCGAACCCCCCTCCAGCACCCGGATCCCCCGGGCGAAACGGCTCCGGGAGATCGCTCCCTTCTCCTCCAGCGCATCCAGATGGATGGTCACTCCGCGCAGCGATTTCAACTTCAGACCCTCCCTGAGTTCGCGGATCGTGGGGGGAGCGCCAACCCGCTTGAGGTGTTTTCGGATCAAACCCAGCACTTCCTCTTGTCGGGAAGTGAGCTTCTGTTTCTGGCTCATGGAGAGAGTGTAGTAGACGGAAGTCTACCTGTCAAGTCAAAAAAAGATCAATGCCCTTTGGCCTTGAGGATCCGCTCGATGGCGTCCCCCACCACCCGGTTGGGGGTGGAGGCGCCGGCCGTCACCCCGATCGTCAGCGGCCCCTTGGGAAGCCAACCCTCGCTCACGATCACCTCGGAACGGCCCGCCGGCTTGTGCCGGATCCGCTCGCCGTCTAAGATGCAGCTCGCCTCATCGATGTGGTAGGCAGCGGTGTACTGGGAAGCGATCTCGCAGAGGTGGTTCGTGTTGCTGGAATTGAACCCTCCAATGATGATCACCACGTCCACCTGCCCCTTGACCATCTCGTGGATCGCGTCCTGACGGTCCTGGGTGGCGCTGCAGATCGTGTCGAAATTCCGGAAATGCTCGGAAAGGCGCTCCGGCCCGTACCGGTCGGTCATCGCCTCCTTCAGCATCTGGCCGATCTCCAGAGACTCGCTGGAGAGCATCGTCGTCTGGTTGGCCACCCCGATCCGCTGGAGGTCCCGGTCCGGATCAAAACCGCTCGAATATTTCTGGGCAAAGTCCGCTAAAAACTGTTCCCGCCCTCGCTCGGTCCGGATGTAATCGCAAACCTTGGCCGATTCCTTCTTATCCCAGACGACAAGATACCGCCCCCCTGAGAAGGCGGTGGCGCGGGAGACGGTCGCCCGGGTCTCCTCGTGGCGGTCGTTGCCGTGGACGATGGCGGTGAAACCCTCCTGGGCATACTGCTCGACCCGCTTCCAGACCTGGATCACCGAACCACAGGTGGCATCCACGAGGATGCAGCCCTTGGCCCGGAGGGTCTCCATCTCCTCCACCCGCGTCCCGAAAGCCGCGATGATCACTACATCCTGCGGCGTCAGGTCTTGAATCCGCTTGTCGTTGGGTCCGGGGCCGTTCAAGAAGCCGATCCCCATCTCCCGGAGGCAGTTGTTGACGCGGGGGTTGTGGATGAGCTCCGTGGTCAGACAAATGGAGCGCTCGGGGAACTTCTTCCGGGTCTCGTAGGCGTAATCCACCGCCCGCTCGACCCCGTAGCAGAAGCCGAACTCCTTGGCCAGAAGCAGGGTCAGGTCCCCCACCACGAGCCGGTGGCCCTTGGCTCGGATCTCCTCGACGAGCTGGCTCTGGTAATCCTGGGAGAGGTCCTCGAGGACCTCTCCCTTCAGGCCAAAACCTCGCCGGTAAATCTGAATTCCAAGCGATTCGTCCATAGCCCTAAAATTGTAGTATAATAACCCGCATGAAAGCAAAGCAATTCCGGGCCCTTCTTCAAAGGAAAGGCCCCATTCTCCTCGCCGGCGCCCACGACGCGATCAGCGCCAAGCTCGTCGAACGGGCCGGTTTCGACGCCGTCTGGGTCTCCAGCTTCGGGCTTTCCGCCGCCTTCAAGTCGATGCCCGACGCCAATGTCCTCACCATGACCGAGACGCTGGAGATCTCCAAAAACATCCATTCAGCCGTCCGGATCCCGGTGATCGCCGACTGCGACAACGGCTACGGAAACGCCATCAACGTCATCCGGACGGTCACCGAGTTCGCCAACGCCGGGATCGCCGGCATCTCCATCGAGGACGCCGCCTTCCCGAAGCGCTGCTCCCTCTACCCGGGCCGGCACGATCTCGTCTCCACCGAGGAAATGAGCGGCCGGATCCGAGCCGCCAAGTCGGCCTGCCCGAACCCCGATTTCCTCCTCATCGCCCGCACCGAAGCCCTGATCTCGGGCCTGGGCCTGGAGGAAGCCCTGAAGAGGGCCGGGGCCTACGCCCAGGCCGGCGCCGACGCCCTTTTGATCCACTCCAAGGCCAAGTCCCCTCAGGAAGTCCTCGCCTTCACCAAGAGCTGGAAAGGAAAGACCCCTCTCGTCGTCGTTCCGACGATGTTCCCCAACGCGAGCGCCGAGGAGCTCTCCCAGGCCGGCTTCAAGGTGATCATCTTCGCCAACCACGCCCTCCGGGCCGCGGTGGCGGGCATGCGGGACCAGCTGCGGCTCCTCCGGAAGGAGGGGCGGGCCGAGGTAATCGACGGAGCGATCGCCCCCCTCCAGGAGATCTACGAGCTGGTCGGGGTCAGCGAATTCCAGGCCCAGGAGGAGGCCTTCATCCCCGCCTCCGAGGAGCCGGTGGCCGCCTGCATCCTCGCCGCCGGGTTTGAGGAAAATCTTCTTCCCCTCATCCAGGACCGGCCCAAAACGATGCTGGAGATCAAGGGGCGCTCGATCCTGGAGCGGCAGGTCGCCCTCCTGCGCTCGGTGGGAATCACCAACATCCACGTTGTCCGCGGCTATCAGGGCCAGGCGGTCCAGATGCCGGGGGTCCAGTTCCACGAGAACCCCCTCTACGAAACGAGCGGGATCGCCGCCTCTTTGTTCTCCGCCGGATCGGCCCTCCAGGGCCGGCTCCTTGTCCTCTACGGCGACATCCTCTTCGACCGGACGATCCTCGAACGGCTCCTCGAAAGCACCGGGGAGGTGAGCCTGGCCGTCGACCGGGCCTGGTACGACCTGTACCGGAGCGAGGGGCGCTCCCCGGAGGGGGCGGACCTCGTCGAGGGCGCCGTGAAGCCGATCCAGACGCACCGGTTCCTTCCCTCAGAGGAGAGCGGTTCGGTCTTGAAGATCGGACAGCGGCTGGACAAGAAGGACTGCACGGGGGAGTTCATCGGGTTGTGCCTCTTCTCCACGGAGGGGACCCGGCGGCTCCATCAAATCCGCGAAGAGGGGATGATCTCCCCGCAGGGCCAGCCCTACCACGAGGCCCCCTCCTTCTCGCGGGCCTCCCTGACGGACCTTCTCCAGGAGATGATCGACCGGAAGGTTCCGGTCAAAGCGGTGGAGATCTACAAGGGGTGGCTCGAGGTGGACACTTTCGAGGATTACCGCCGGGCCTGGGCGAAGCTGTAGCGGGAAAAGAGCTGCCTCCGCTCCCTCCAGAGATACCGAAGCCAGAAAACCTGCGTACCGACCCCCAGCGCCGCCAAGAAAGGCAGCCGTCCATTCAGCAAAAGAACGGACAGGACGAGAAGAGAAAAATTCTCGTGGGTGAGGTTGGCCTGAAGCCGCCGTTTAAAGGGGGAAGGGCCTGCGTGAAAGGTCCCCCGGCCGGGGTCTCCGAAGATCGCCGGCCCGAAGCCGCGCACCTTGGCCCAGCAGGTGACCAGAAAATCCATGGCCACTCCAAACGCGGCCATCCCTCCTAGAAAAATCACCCAAGGGGAAGCCCCCTGCCTCTGAAGACCCATGGCGAGGGCCGGGGCAAGGGCCACGTGGACCACCCCGTCCGTCAAGACATCCAACCAGCCCCCGAAGCGTGAAGAAAGCCCTCTGGCCCTGGCCACCTCCCCATCCCAGTTGTCGAGGATGTAAAAGAGCTGAAAGAAGAGCGCCCCCCAAAGCCCCTCCCGGTGGCCTCCGTGGGCGATGAGGCCGATCGCCCCCAACCCCAGAAGAAGAGACAGAAAAGTCCACTGATTGGGCGTCACCGGGAGCTTCAGCACCCAGGGAAGGAAAAAGCGGGAGACCACCCGATTCGCGCAAAGGGGCGGCGACCAGCGGGGCAACACCCCTTCCAGGGCCGCTCTCAGATCATGAGGGGTGTCGATCTCCATCCAGGCGAGGCCCTCCATCCGGACGACCCCCACGTTCTTCTTCCGAAACAGCTCCGGATAAACCTGCTCATGCTCGATCCCGACGATCCCCCGGCCGACCTTTTCCTGAAGGAGACCGGCCAAGAGCCGGGCCGCTTCTTTCTCCAGTTTGAGGAACCCCACCGCTTCCCCGAAACAGGTCATCCTCGACCGGATCTCCTCGCTGGGGCGCTTGGTGATCTGGAGGGCCCGCTCCCCTTCCCCGAAGACCATCTGCTCCTCACCGGTATCCCTCGAAGCCCCATCCACGAGGATGGCGCTCTCCTCGGAAGAACGGACGAGCCGCTCGATCGCTGCCGGAGGGCACAGGACGTCCGTGTCCATGATCAGGACGTCCTCGTTGAGATGATCCCGGGCGCTCCAGAGAGAGAGGATCGCCCCCTCCTGAAACTGGGGATTCTCGACAACAGACAGGCGCAGACTCCCCTGGTGGGCCTTCGCCTCGGAGAGAATCTCCTCCTTGCGGTAGCCGACCACGAGGGCCGCCTCCTCCACCCCTGAGGAGCGAAGGGACTCGAGGATCATCTGAAGGAGAGATTTCTCCTCGAAGCGGAGGAGGCACTTCGGCGGCGCGTTGGGACCCATCCGCCTGCCGACCCCGGCGGCGAGGAGAATCGCTTTCATCCCAGGAAAATCTCTTCCCCCTCGCAGGTCACGGGATAGGAAGGGGTGGAGGCGCTTGAGCGGGTCAGGCACCGGCCGGAAGCAAGGTCGAAGAGCCATCCGTGGACCGGACACCGGACCGCCAAGGTCTGGGCCCCGGCGCCGGAGGCGCTGGACACCCGTTCAACTTTTCCGCGGGAGAGGGGGCCGCTTCGATGGGGACACCGGTTGCCGATGGCGTAGAAGCGCCCCTCCACGTTGAAGAGAGCGACCTCGTCGCTGCCGACCTTCACGAGACAGGAGGTCCCGGGAGGAACCTCCGCGAACTTGGAAACCGGGGTTTTCAAACGTCCGTGGCTTTCGCCAGCGGAGGCGAAACCACTCCGCCCTTCTGCTGGGTGGCTTTCGCCAGCGGAGGCGAAACCACTCCGCCCTTCTGCTGCGTGTGCCCGGGAACATACCCCCACCGCCGGACCACCTCCTGCGGATCGGCCTGCTTCCAGGCCTGGTATTTGAGGAGAACGTCCAGTCCGTCGCAGGTCCGCTCGAGGTTCGTCTCCATCCCGGGAAAATCGGGCCAGCCGTTTTCGTTCTTGGTCTGGACGATCCATTCGATCGCCTTCTCCAGAGCGCTCGCCGCCTTCTCCTCCGCCCGGAGCATCCGGGTGATGAGCAGACTCGACCGGGTGCAGTCCATGGTGTGGTCGACGTTGTGGTCGTCCCAGGAGCCGTCCTCCGCCTGGTGCTCAAGGATCCAGCGCAGGCCCTTCTCGCAGTTGGGGCGGACCGGTAGCCCCTCCGGCAGGACCAAGGAGGCGATGACCGCGTCCTGAACGAGATGGGCCGTCGTCTCCACGCCGGAGGGCTGGAAAACCGGGTCGTACCATCCCCCGTCCTGCGACTGATTGTCGAGGATGAAGCGCAGACCCTTCCGCCAGGAGGCGCGGACCGCCTCCTTCATCTTTGACGTTCCCAGCGCCAGGACCACATTGAAGAAGCTCACCGGATGGGAGGTGGTGTCCAGGTCCCCCCATTCGCTGTCCACCCACCGGCCGTCGGCCTTCTGACCGCGGAGGAAGTAATCGATCGACTTCCAGACCGACTCCTCGATCCCGGGGTGCTCAAGCACGGCGTTCCCCCGGATCAGCATGAGGCCGCAGAAAGCGGAGACCCAGGCCGCCGAATCTTTCTCTTGGGATTCCCTGCCCCATCCCCCGTCGGCATGCTGGGCGGCCACCAGGGCCAGGACCTCTGGAAGGGACTCGCCGGCCTTTCCCATGTGGAGGATCACCCGCATCGCGTGGGCCACGAGCTCCATGTCCTGGGGCCCTGCGGTGAGGCTCCACCGGGAATGGGCCTTCTTGAAGAAACTCCATTCCGATTCGATGAGCGCGGACACCTTTTCCAAATCCATGGTCTCTTCTCCTATGAGGGTTGAATCATGCCCAGGTACAAAGACAAACCTCTGGAAAGCGAACGCCCGGCGCTTTCCACCGACTTCAAGAAACCGAGAAACTCCCCCCAGCGCAAAGGGCTGGCGAGGGCCTTGAGGGCCTCTTCCCAGGAACCGATCCGAAGGGAAACCTCCATCGGATCCAGGATCACCCTTAAAGCGGTCCAGGGGACGTTCGATTCGACCGCCGCCTTCGCCACGGCAGACGACTCCATGTCGGCCGCGAGAGCCCGGAACTTTCCCCCGGCCCGCTCCTTCTCCTCGGGGCTGGCCAGGGCCCTCTCCAGCGTGACGAGGGGACCCCGGCGGAATTGACCGACGGCGGAGATCTCCGCCGTCGGTTTGAAGACCGCCCCGGAGGCCCCGTCGATCACCTCGGTCGGAACGACGAGCTCTCCGGTCCGCAGGCCTGCTTGAGTTCCGCCGGCGAAACCGGCGCTGATCACTTGGGCAAAATCCCCCGACCGAAGGGAATCCCTCACCGCCAGATAGGAGCGGCGGGGACCGATCCCTGTCTTCAAGCACCGGACCTGTCCGTCGGCCGGCGGTTCAAAAAAGGAAAGCTCCTGCGAGACCGCCGCCGCCACGAGGACCCTGCCGTTTTTAAGTTGCAGCGCCGTTTCGGACATAGCCGTTCCTCCGGAACCAGTCGACCGCCTTGGAGAGGGCCTCCTCCACCGGCATCTGAGGAAACCCGAGCTCCCGGACCGCCCGGCTGGAGTCAAAAAACATCTTCTTGCCGCAGATCCGGACCGCTTCCAGGGGAATCCGCGGCGGACGCTTCGTCAGGGCGCTCATCCCGGTGCTGAGGACCGCCCATCCCAGGGCCACCGGCTGCGGCAGGCGGACCGTGGGGGCCGGGATTCGGGTGATCTTGGAAAGAAGCTCGAGGATCTCCTTCAGGGTGAGGTTTCTCTCTCCCAGGATGTACTTCCGGCCCGCTTCCCCCCGCTCCATCGCCAGAAGGTGCCCCTGGGCCACCGCCTCCACGTCGACGAGGTTCAAGCCGGTCTCCACGTAAGCCGGCATCCGGTGATTGAGGAAATCGACGATCATCTGCCCCGTCGGGGTCGGCTTGACATCCATCGATCCGACCGGCGTCGAGGGGTTCACGATCACGACGGGCAGGCCCGCCCTCGAGGCCGACGTCACCTCGGTCTCGGCGAGGAATTTCGACCGTTTGTAATGGCCGACCATATCGGAAAGGGAAACGGGAGAATCCTCCCGCCCGGGGGTGCCGTCGTGGGGGATCCCCAGCGCCCCCACCGTCGAGGTGTACACCATCCGCTCGATCTTCGCCTCGAGAGCGGCCTGGAGGACGTTGCGCGTTCCCTGAACGTTCACCCGATAGAGAACGGCGGGATCCGGCGTCCACAAGCGGTAGTCGGCCGCCACGTGGTAGAGGAACCGGCAGCCCTTCATCGCGCGGCGGATCGACTCCCGGTCGAGAAGGTCCCCGACGCAGCGGTCCACCTCCAACCCTTCGAGGTTCTTCAGGGGGGATTCCTTCCGGATCAGAACGCGGACCCTGGAACCTCTCTTGAGGAGCTCCCGGACGACATGGGCCCCGACGAATCCGGTACCCCCCGTGACCAGCGTCAACCCGTCCGACACCGGAGATTATCCTCTGGAGAACTCGGCGAGCCCCATCCCGACCCAGGCGAGCTCCCTCGCCCGGCGGATGAGCCCGAGTGCCAGCGCCGAAACCGCGTTGATCCCGAGGGCCGAGCAGATCAACAGGAGGAACCCTTCGCTTGCTCCCAGCGAAGCAGGGATGAGAAAAGCGCCGCTTCTCAAGAGGACCCACAGCGCCTCAATCGACCAGGCGGTCCCCCAGGAAACGGGGATCTGCAGAAACCGGAGGATCAGGTACACCTCGATCACGCCGGCCATCCATCCGAGGAAATGAAAGGAAAGAGACCACAGGACCGCCCGGGGAGACTCCCGGTAGAAGCGGGTCAAAGCTTCATCCCACCCGATCATCCCCTGCCCCTTCGTCCTCCAGGGCTCGGGGAGAATGCGCTGAAGAACCCCGAAGACCCGCCGGAAGGGCTCAAAGAACTGCACCGCCAGGAAGAGGGAGAGGAGGAGGCTTAAGACCGGAAGAACCACCCAGACCCACCGGAAGAGGGACCCTTCGATCGGATGGGTGGCGAAGGCGACGAGAAGGCCGGCCAGCACAAAAAGCAGCATGCTGAAGGAGAAGGTGGTCTTGGCGACAACGACCGAAGCGATCCCCTCCTCCATCGGAACGCCGAACCGTCTCTGAAGGAGGACCGCCTTCACCGGTTCCCCGCCGATCCAGGCGGTCGGGGTCATGTAATTGACCGCCTCGCCTGCGAGCCGGGCCCGGAAGAGATGGTCCCAGCGGACCCGACCCCTGGCCCGGTCCGACAGGGCGCAGCCCCAGCCCACGGTGTCCAGCGCGAAGATCACCGCGTAAAAAAGGAGGATCAGACCGAACCGCCAATGAAACGCCTTGATTTGAGCCCAGACCGCCCCCAGATCGGAACGGCCGAGGATCCAGGCAAAGAGCCCCAGGCCCGCCAGAAGGGTGAGCCCCTTGAAGGGTTTCATCGAAAAGACCTCATGCCCCGCAGGGCGATGGAGGAAACCCCCAGGACCCAATAGAGGAAGGCCCCGAAAACGCCGCCCCAGAGGAGCCAGGCCATCTGGCCCACCAGCGCCGAGCCCAGCACGACGAGGGAAAAATCCGCCCGGAGGTGCATCTTGAGCTTGCCCCAAAGACCCTTTCCCGTCTCAGAGGCCGGCGGATCGGGGTGGCGCAGGGCCTCGCGGCCCCGCTGCTGGATCTGCTCGAGAAGGAAAGTGGCGTACGTGAGAAAGACCCCCACCGAAGCGAACCCTCCGAGCCGCCCCCAGACTCCCTCCGGGTCCACCCGGCTGAGGCCCTGGCCCAGCGCGATAAAAAAGAGGCAGTGGATCGTCCAGTCGCTCAAAAGGTCCAGCCAGCTTCCGAAACCGCTGGACCTGCCGGTCAGGCGGGCGATTTCTCCGTCGCAGTTGTCGAGCACATACGAGGCCTCGAAGAAGACCGCCCCCCAGACCCAGCCGGGCCCGGTCCCCTGAAGAAAGTTCCAGACGGCCAAAAGACCGGACCCCAGCGACAACAGCGTCGTCTGATGGGGGGTGAGCCCCACCTTGATGAGCCAGGGGGTGAGGGAGCCGGAGATGACGCGGTTGAGGGGAATCTGCATCAGGCGCTCGCCTGCGAAGGGGAGGTCAGGGCCTTGAGGGATTTCAGGAACCCCTGAAGGTCTGCCTTCAACAGCTCTCCCATGTGGGCCACCCGGAAGATCTTCCCTTTGAGCTCGCTCTGCCCCGCGTAGATGACAAACCCCTCCTTCTTCAGCCCGTCGTGGATCTGGGGGTAGGTGAACCCCTTGGGGACCCACAGGGAGGTCAGGGTGTTCGAGAGGAGCTTCTCCTCGAGAAGGGTCTTCAGCCCCAGCCGCTTGAACCCCTCCCTCAGCAAGGCGGCCCGCTGGCGGTATTTGGCGACCCGGATCCTCAGGCCCTCCCTGATCAGCTCATCCAGGGCCGCGTGAAACGCCGCCACGAGCTGAACCGCGGGGGTGAAGGGAGGGTCTCCCGCCTCCTGGGATTTCAGATGGGTCGCCAGATCCAGGTAGAGGGTCTTCGCTTTGAGCTTCATCACCCTCGCCGCCTCCTCCTGGGTGAGGAGGACAAACGAAAGTCCAGGCGCCCCGTGAAGGCATTTGCCGGCCGAACCCACACAGAGGCCCACGCCACTCTTCATGAGATCGAGGGCCTCGCCGCCGATGCTGCTGATGGCGTCGACTAAGAACCGCCGGCGGGCCTTCTTCACCAGGCCCCCTACCGCCTCCACCGGATTGAGGAGGCCGGTCGAAGTCTCGTGGTGGACCATCGC
>JACPXR010000003.1 GCA_016196465.1 Candidatus Omnitrophota bacterium
ACCCTGGCCAATCGCCTGACGCGCAACAACGGATCCTGGCGCGTCGAATTTCCTTTTCCTTCCACGAGCTGCCAGGCGTGCGGCCACTGCAAGGCCGATCCGATCCGGATGTGGAAGACCCAGGGGTATCGGGCTGTCTTCGTCGGAAACGGCGTCACCGACCGCTGCGGCGCCCGGGAGGCGAGTCTCACCTTCGCCAAGGACGAGCTTAAAAATTGGTGCGACTCCCAGGGAATCGAGGCAATCTTGTTTCAGAGCTTCACCGAGGTCCAGCAGGAACTCCAACAGCGAGGATGGCTATGAAAAACAGTATCCGGTGTCCCGTGTCAAAGTGTCCCGTGAAGACCGTTCTGGCACTGGCCCTTTCTCTTTGGGTTTTCGCTGACACGGGACACTGGACACTGGACACTGCTTTTGCAGCGGTCAAGCAGGAGGTGTACATCACCGGCTCCGTCCAGTCCTTCCCGGGCTACACCTTCACTCAAGCGGTCCGCTTCTTGGCGACAGAACCGGGCGAGAAGGAGATCGGGGTCATACTCGTTGAGGGGGTTTACAACGGCGGGTATCCGTGGATCATGCGGGCCTACACGGACAACCTTCACTTCGCGGGGGTGGGCGGGGCCCTCCGGCGGAACAGCCCGGCCGGACTCGTCTCCAAGGACGGACAATTCAACCTCCCCCTTGAGATCAACTGCCCTTCGTTTGGAGAGGGGGTCTGGCGGCGGGTGCCGGATTTAAGCGAGCCCGACTACGCCGCCTACAGGCCCTCTCCGGAACCGACGCAGGTCTTTCCCTACGCCGACTGCGTCCTCATGGGAATCGACCCGAGAAACGCCCCCTGGGTGGTGGGGCCGGACGGCCTTTTGTTCACCGAGGACGACAACCTCCTGGGGGACATCACCGTGGAAACCCCCTTCGAGCTGAAGCTCCGGACCCATGTCTCCCGCTCCTCCGTCCAGGCGACGTACGAGGGGGTCCTCTACATCGAGATCATCCCGGCGCCATGAAACCACGTCTCCGGCGGCCCGTGTCAGCGTGTCCGGTTAAATTCTTAAGAGTCTTTCTCTTGGCCTGGCTTTTACTGGACACTGGACACGGGATACTGGACACTGCTTTCGCGGTGGAGGTTTCCCCTGTGCGGCTGGAGCTGGACATCCCGGCCGATGAAATGACCCGCGGAGAGCTTCAGATCACCAACCGCTCCCCGAAGCCGGTGGAGGTCCGTTTGAGCGCCGGGGCCTACCGCTTCCTCCAGCCCAGCCCCATCCTCCCCTCCGCGGAAACCTGGCTCCGTTTTGATCCGGAGCGCTTCACCTTGAGCACCGGTTCCTCCACCACCGTTTCCTTCACCGTCACCCCCCCTCCGGCCGTCGCGCGGGACACGGCCGGGGAATATCTGGCCGCCGTCCTCATCGATGAACTCCCCCCAGCCCTCGAGACGAAGGGCTCCGAGTCGACGGTGAGGATCGTCCCCCGCTTCGCCCTTCCGGTCTACTTGAAAATCCAGGGGCGCCAGCGGGTGGAGATCGAGGTCTCCCATGTCAAGGTCCAGGCCGGACAATCGGAAGGACTCCTCCGGGTGGACACAACGATCACAAACCGCGGGACGGTCCACGCGCGGCTCTTCGGAACCTTAGGGATCTTTCATCAGACGACGGGCCAGGTCGTCCAGGCGTCCCCCCTCGGCCGGACGCTTCCCCTCCTGCCTTCGGCGACCTTCGAGGTCCCGGCCGTGGTCCCCCTGCCGCCCCCCGGAAGGTACGAGGCGGTCATCACGGTGGAAGTCGGGCCTGATCAGATCATCCAGGAGAAGTCACGCTTTGAAGTCCTCCCCGATGGAAAAATTCACCAGTCCACCTAGGCCCGTTCTCTGTTTCCTGTTCGCCCTCTGCGCCCTGGGTCTTCTTCTCGCCCCTCCGGCCTTCGCCATTGATCTGAAGATTGAATCCGCCTCCTTCGACCAGCACTTCAATCCGGGAGAACTCGTCACCTTCACGGTCAAGCTGAAGAACAACGAGGCCTCAACCCAGTTCGCCGAGGTGGACGTCACCCTGGTCAACATCGACACGGAAGCGGAGACAACGCTCACCCCGATCCTCGCCGCGGACATCGCCGCCAATTCGACGATTGAGCTCACCCGGAGCTACAGCGTGGAGGCCGGCACGTACACGGTCTCCTTCCCCCTCTTCGACGGCAATGGGGTGAGAGTCGACCGGATCGCAAGCTCCTTCCCCCTTCACGTCGGAACGGAAACGGAATCGCTTCGGGTCTTCCCTGAGGCGATTCACCTGGGGTCGCTGCTGCCCGGACGCGCGATGCATCCGACCCCGGTCACCGTCGAATGGAACCAGTACCGTTTCAACCGCCTCCGGCTGGACGTCCCCTTCTCCATCCGGATCTACACGGACAACGCCGCCCGCTACCGAGGGATCCCCGGGGCCATCCGCCGCGCCTCGCCCGCGGGGCTCGTCTCCAGAGACGGCCGGTACGTGATCCCCGTGAAGATCTGGGACTTAAACTACGGGCCGGACATCCAGGAAAGCGGCTGGGACGCTCCCCTGGCCGGGCCTCCGGCGGTGGACGAGGACGACTACTGGATTGGGCCGCCTCTTCTCGAGGGAGGAAGAAACTTAGGGTCCGCCGCCTGGGTCCGGATTCCCGATCTCTTGGACATGACCGCCAACCCGATCAGCTGGCGGCGGCTCATGGGACAAGACCCACACGACTCCCGCTTTGTCTCGGACACGAACCGAACGGGGGATTTCACCTTAAGAAGCCCCTTCACCTTTTACCTCGCCACCGACATCGGGCCCACGGCGGTGGAGGGAACCTATTCGGCGATCCTGATCGTCGAACTCTGGAGCCCATGAAACCACGTCTCCTAAGAGTCTTTCTCTTGGCCTGGCTTTTGCTGGACACGGGACACTGGACACGGGACACGGTCTTTGCGGTGGAGCCGGAGCTCACCGATGCCCTCGGCTTTGCCAGAGCGGACCACCTCTTCCGTCAGGGCCGGTACACCGAATCGCTCCTCGAGTTCGGTCAGCTCTCGAAGAACGCGCAGGAGGACCCCGCCTTCCAGAGGCAGGTGGAGATGTGTCTGGCCGCCCTCTACCGCGGACAAAGGCCGGAGGCCTCGGCCGCCTCTGCGGCCGGGCCGGTCGTCCAGAAACTCCGCGTCGTCCGCCGCAAGCAGGATTCGGACCGAAACTCCGACCAGGGATTCGACAACCGCGGCTGGCAGGTGAACGAGCATTTCTCCGCCAAGATCCCGGCGCGGGACGGCTGGAAGGCCCATTTCGTCGCCGACCTGGACGGGTTCGTCAACGGCCACAACGACCTCCGGCCCCGGACCCTCCTGGCCGACTTTTTCCGGGAGAACTCCCACATCGCCTTCGGCGACACCGCCACCTACATGAGCCCCTATTTCCTGCGGGGATCCCGGCTGCGGGGGGTAAACCTCATCTTCGACGGTCCCCTCAATCAGTTCCAGGCCGTCGGGGGGGCGTATCCCTTCTGGCTGGAGGACCGGGATGAGTACATCTATCCCCGGTCCGTCTTCGGGATCCGGGACCGGTGGAACGTCACTCCGGACCGGGTCTGGCTTTCGGCCAACCTCTTTAACGCCCGCGACACCGGGAGGGTCCGGACGATCGACGTCGCCAACCAGCCCCGCGACAACATCGTCTTCTCCCTCGACCAGGAGGTGAAGGTGATTCCCGACGTCTGGTTCCTGAGGGCCTCCGAAGGGTACAGCACCACCGACGACAATCTCCTCCAAGACCGGTTCGGGGACGTCCGGAAGCTCAAGGACACCGCCTTTCAGGTGGAAAGTTTTTACATCCACCGCTTCTTCCGCTCCCGCAGCCGGTTTGAGCGGATCGGCCCGGACTTCCGCCTCCTCACCGACATCCCCTCGGGAGGGGTGATCAGCTCCAAGAGTCTCACCGTGGACCGCCAGTTCATCCAGCAGACGCTGGACTTCGAGCCGGCGGGTCCCTTCGATCTCGACCTGGAAGCGAGCTTTATCCGGAACAACCTCGACGAGGACGACACCGTCGGCCACGTCCGGAAAAGCTGGTACAGCGCGCACCTTAAGATCCTCACCCCTCCGGGCTGGATCCGTCCGGGGATCCGCTCCACGCTGTTCGACACCGTCTCGGTGCCCGCCGCCACCACCCGGCCCTCTCAGACCCGGACCACCCTCACGGAACTGGAGCTGCACCAACAGCTCTTCGGCGTCGATTGGAGCGGCTTCGCCAGCTATGAAGCGGAGCATCCGATCCGGGAAGACCGGACATTCGACGAAGAGGAGCGGTGGTCTCTTGGGGCAAGAGGGGCCCGGCCGGTGGGAGAGCGGCTCCTTTTAAGCAACCGGTACCGCTATCACGCTTTTGACGAGCTGTTCAATGAGGTCCGGCAGGAGGGGATCCGGCATGAATTCAACGAGGATATCTCCCTGCGGCTGTGGTCAACCGCCAATCTGTCGCTGGGCTACGGCTTTGAGCAGGGGAAAATCATCCACCCCAGGGGAAGGGGCCTGACCTCGGGAGAAAGACACTACGCCTCCGCCGGCTTCATCTGGCCCTACCGCTGGATGAGCTGGGACAAGCGCCGGAAGCTCTCCATCTCCCCCTCTCTCCACTATTTCCGCACCGACTTTACGGGGGATCTGAGCGAACGGTCTCTGGTGACGAGCCGCCTGGGGGTGAGCTACGCGAAGACCCCAGATTGGAAGGTGGAACTCCTAGGGGAGTTCCGGTACGACTACGATGAAGACCGCGATGACCTCAGGGGCGAGGACTCGCGGATCTGGCTGCTGTGGACTTCCCGCTGGAACTAGCGGAAAGAAGGGCTTCGATCTCTTTCTTCATCTGGGCGGTCGCTGCCCAGGTTTCCTTGACAAAGGAGTCTTGGGCCGCCGGCTTGTGGGCTTGCGCGTAATCCTCGATCACCTCGGCGCCCCGCCGGTCATCCTTCTCCTTGGAACTCTGGACATCCTGGGCGATCTTCTCCTGCATCTGAATCAGGGTTGACAGAAGCTCCGCAGGGCTCTTCCCTGGAAATTCCTCGGCGAGGATCCTCCGTTCATGCTCCCATCGGGAGGGAGAATTCTTCTGCTCCAGCTCCCTCTTCAGCCCCAGGAGGGCGTAGTAACGGATGTAGAAGGTGTACGTCTCAACCGCCCGCTTGCGGGACCCTTCCGACAAGTAGCTTTTTCCAAGCCCCTCCACCTCCTTGGAGGTGTAGACCTCCTTGGGGGTCTTCACCTCCAGGCGCTTGCGGGCATCTTGCATCAGCTCGACGATCTCAGGTCGGAAAACCTCGAAGTCGAACTTGGAGCGTTTGGCCTTGTTCCGCTTGGCGTACTTGCCTTCGTTCCTCTTCACCATGTAGATGTTGTCGGAGAGAACCCAACCGGGCATGATCTCGGTGTAGGCCGGCGAGATTCCGGGGTACGCGGCGGCCGGCGTGTTGATGAGAGAAAAGGGGAATTCGACCCGCTGAGGGAGCATGGAGACTCCGCTGGCGATGATGGAGTAGGGGGACCGGGTGAGGTCGGAAGGAAACTTGATGTTCACCCCGAGCCCGAAGAAGGTCCCTTCCCCGGGCCAGATCTCCTGGTCGGGGGCCTTGGCGGTGTGGTTGGAGCCGATGTTGGCCCCGTAGCCGACGTTTCCCTTTCCCTCGGGCCAGAGGGCGGCAATCAAAAGGGCCTGGTGATGGAAACCGACGAACGGCCCGAGAAGGGCGCTGGTGACTTCCCCCTCGGCGACGCCGGTGTTGGGGCCGAGGAT
>JACPXR010000096.1 GCA_016196465.1 Candidatus Omnitrophota bacterium
GTTCGTCCCCTTCCGGGATTTCAGAATCCGGGAGATCTGCCGGTCCGATTCCCGGCGCTTGATCGACTCCCGCTTGTCGAACTCCTGCTTGCCCTTGGCCAGGGCGATCTCCACCTTGACCAGCGAGCCCTTGAAGTAGAGTCGGGTCGCCACTAGGGTGCAGCCCTTGCGGGCCACCTGCCCCTCCAGCCGCTCGATCTCCTTGCGGTGGAGGAGGAGCCGCCGTTCCCTCTTGGGCTCCGGCGCCCAGCGCCCCGCCTGCGGATAGGGGCTGATCTCCAGGCCGTAGAGCCACGCCTGCCCTTTGTCGATCCTCGCGAAGGCGTCCCGCATATCCGCCTTGTGGTCCCGAAGGGATTTGACTTCCGACCCCTTCAGCTCGACACCCGCCTCGATCGTCTCAAGGAGGTGGAAGTTCTGCCAGGCCGACGGGTTCTTGGCGATCTGCCCGGCCGGAACCTCCCCCATCTAAGGATACCACCTCTCCAGCCGCTTTACCACCGGACGCGCACCCCGCCCTCGACGGCGGTCTCCTCCGCCGAGCGGCGGAGGCGGGCGAAGAGTTCGCCGTCTCCCCTGAAGAAGGGACGGGTGAAGAGGACCTCGACGCCCAGCGGCTCCCCCTCCCGGGTCAGCAGCCGGAAGGCGATGTTCCCCTTCGAATCCAAGCCCAGCTCCGCGCCGAAATCGATCCCGCGGGCCCGGCCGCCGGCATAGGGCACCTCAAAGGAGAGCTCCAGCCGGCGCGAGAGCTTCCATTTCCCGAACAGCGTGACCGTCCGCCCCCGGCGTCCCTCGCTGACCTCCGCCCCGAGCTGGTAGCGGATGGCCCCCTCCTTGGCCAGGATGGAGGGGGTCTGGAACGCTCCGCGGAACCGGAATCCGGAATCGGAGGCGCGATCCAGGACATAGGTCAGCCGCTTGTCATCGTCCAGATCCCAGTAGCCGCTGAACCGCAGCAGGCGGGTCGCCCGGCTCTTCCGGCTCAGGCCCTCCTGTTCGAAGCGGTAGAGGATCTCATGGGAGGGACCCAGCTGCCAGCCGCCCTCGAGCCGCAGGGCGTCCGGCTTCCCCGCCCGGCGCTCCGCCAGGAAGGTGAGCCGGTTCTCCGCGTCGGCCTGCCAGCGGCCCCGGAGCTGCAGGGTTTTCCCGACAAGGTCCCCGTCCAGCGAGTCGGCCTCCACCCGGAAGGAAAGCCCCCGCGCCTCGGCCCCGGCCAGCGGGCCGGAGACCACCACCTGCTCCCGCGCCCCCTCGCGGAGGTACTGGAGCTCGTGCTCCCGGGTCAATTTCCAGCTCCCCTTGACGCTCTTCCCATCCTTGACGATCTGGTTCAATCGGGTGAGTCGCACCATAAGGATAGTCTACCAAAGAGCGGAGGAAGGGGGGTGCCCGTGGGCGTATTGGACCTCCCTGACACGTTCTTCTTTGATTTTCTTCGGGGAAGCCTCGCCCATCTCGAATGGATCTGTCGAAGGAACGCGAGTTTGGAGGCTAACGTACGCTAAAAAAGCTTCTCACTTGCTGCTCAAGGCGATATATTATCAGCCCAATGTTCCTTGCTTGAAGAGGAAGCGCAAACTCGCTGAACCGTTCCTCTAGAAATTCCTGCGGAAGTGGCGGAACTGGTATACGCGTCGGCCTCAGAAGCCGATGGGGCAACCCTTGAGAGTTCAAATCTCTCCTTCCGCACCAACCCCGCGTACAGGGTTTCCATTTCAGCCGCCACCTCCATCCCGGTCCGGGGAAACCGGACCCCCTCCTTCAAGCGTGCGAGAAGCGGCCTGTCCCTGCACAATCGCCCAAGCGCCTCCTGCCACGCCTTCACGGATGAAAATTCAACCAGAAGACCGTCTACTTCATGTCGAACCATCTCCGCAATCCCTCCCAGATTGGATCCCATCACCGGAATCCCCGCCGCAAAAGCCTCCAGGATGACTCGAGGGCCGGTCTCCAGCATCTGGGAGGGTACCGCGAGCAGATCGTAACTGCGGAGTCGCTCCACCACCTGACCGAAAGGAAGGGGAGGATGAATCTGAATCCTGGGTTCTCCCGATGTCAACATCTTCAAGGCCTTCAGCCGGAAAGCCGATCTCTCAGAAGAGATCACGTAGAGGTCTAAGGTGACCGGAAGGTCGGGCTCCGCCCGGATCGCCTGAATCAGGAGATGGGCTCCCTTGGCAGGGTCCAGCCGCGCCAGAAAGGCGATCCGAATGGGTGAGCTCCGTGGCGCCGCTTTTTCAGGGATCGCCGGCGCAACCTCCTGGACCAATCCGACCCGGCAAAGGGCGATTTGGGGACTGGGAACCCCGTTGCGGATCAGCAGTTCCTTTGCCCAATCCGAATGAACCACGACCCGATCGACCTGATCCATGAACTCCCGGAAAGCCCTCTGATGGATGGCGACCCATTCCCTCATCCGCAAGGCAGTCCAGCCTTTCCCGGAAACAGGCAGCCGCCCCGCCGCGCTTCCCAGGAACACCGGCACCCGGCCGACCACCTCGGCGGCCAACCGGGGAACCCCCAGCCCATGCAGTTTACATCGGGTGCAGAGACCGGCCCTCAGGGTCCCATCGCAGGCGCTTCGGCCCCATCGGAGCAAGGTTCCCCGTTCACAGCTCACTTTCGGGTCATGGTGGCTAAAGACAACAGGGAGCCCTCTCTTTTTTGCCTCGCGGACAAGGCGGACCGAGAAGGAAGGGCTGA
>JACPXR010000099.1 GCA_016196465.1 Candidatus Omnitrophota bacterium
CTTTCGGACACGTGGCTGGCCACCGTGGACGCGGTGGCCCGCATCAACACCGACATCTCTCTTTCCTTTTTTCCGGCCGCTCGCAGACGCTCGGCCCGCTGGTGGTATTACCTTTGGGTGGGCTGGCTGACGGCGGTGACCAGCGTGAAGGTCCTCTTCGACGCGCCGGGGCCGCTCATTCTCCTTTCGGCGGTGATCGGGTTTATGGGGACGGTCCTTTTCACGGGGGCCCTTTTTGGGGTGAGCTACCGGCTGCTGCCGCGGATGGTTCCCTCGGCGGTCCTTCCCGGCTGTTGGGCGTTCTGGCCCCTGGCGGTTTCCTACGCGGCCTATCTGCTGCTGGCCGCGGCCTACCTCTGGGCGACCCTCAGCGCCCCTTTCCCCCGCCGTTGACAGGGCGGGGCATTGTTCGATAAGCTGATGCCCTGCCCATGACAAACAGTCCGGTTCCTGACCCCAATTTTCCGGCGCTCCTGAAGCTCTTGAGCGACGAATCCCCGGAGATCGTCGAGACCGCCCGCCTCAAACTCATTGAGATGGGAGAGGGGGCGGTGCCGCTTCTCGAGGAGGCGGCCCGTTCCCATGAGGACCCCAAGGTCCGGGTAGAGGCGAAGGCCGTTGTGGAGAGGATCCGGCTGGCCCAGGTCGGCTCCGAGTGGAAGGAGCTCTCCGCCGTTCCGGATGAGGAGCTGGACCTGGAACGGGGAGTTTTCCTCATGGCGAAGGTCTCCTATCCCGGCTTGGATCCGGAGAGCTACCGGCGGCGGCTCGATGAAATGGCCGACCAGATCCGGCCCAACCTCAAGAGCGCCTCCACCCTCAAGGAACAGCTGAATCTGGTCAATCAGTTTCTCTTTAAGAATCAGGGTTTCCGGGGAAACTGGAACGATTACTTCAACCCGGAGAACAGCTACATCAACCGCGTCCTCGACCGGAAGCTGGGGATTCCCGTGACACTATCGGTGCTGTATCTGTTGGTCTGCAGGCGGCTGAAGCTTCCCATCCAGGGGGCGGGGATCCCCGGCCACTTCATGGTGAAGTGCAATGATTCCAAGACCGAGCTCTTCGTAGACGCCTTCAACGAGGGGCGTTTCTTGAGCCGGCCTGAGTGCGTTCAGTTCATCGTCGAGGCCGGGTATCCCTATCAGCCGGAGTTTCTCACCGGGATCGGCCCCCGGGAGATCCTCGCGAGGATCCTGAGGAACTTGATCCTCATCTATGTGGACCGACAGGAAGAGACGCTGGAGCGGACGATGAGCCGCCTCCTGGACACCCTTTATCCGGGCGGCGGGGCCGATGAGGCCATGGAAGGGGAGCCCGAGGAGGAATCATGAGAATCCGAATCGGGCACAGCCCGGATCCGGACGACGCTTTCCTTTTTTACGGGCTCACCCACGGGAAGGTGGGGTTGGACGGCCTGGAGGTCTCGCATCTCCTGGAGGGGATCGAACAGCTCAACGAACGGGCCCTGGCCGGTGAGCTGGAGATGACGGCGATCTCGCTCGCCGCTTATCCCTACTGCGCTTCCCGGTACCTGCTTCTGGCGACCGGGGCCAGCGTCGGGGACGGCTACGGGCCGGTCCTCGTTTCAAAAGAGGGGAAACGGCTGGAAGATCTTCGGGGCCTTCCGGTCGCGATCCCAGGACGGATGACCACCGCCGCGCTTCTCCTGAAACTGGCGATGGGGCCCTCAGACCTCGTCGTGGTCCCCTTTGACCGGATTGTCGAGGAGGTCCAGGCAGGGCGCGTGGGCGGCGGGGTCCTCATCCATGAAGGGCAGATCACCTACGCTTCGTTTGGATTGACCAAACTGTTGGACCTGGGGGAATGGTGGAAGGAGAAGACCGGTCTTCCGGTTCCTCTCGGGGTCAACGCAATCCGCCGGGACCTGGGATCCGATCTCATTCAAAAGCTCGCCGCCGCTTTGAAAATGAGTCTTGAGTACGCTTTCTCCCACCGGGAGGAGGCGCTGAAATACGCCCAGCAGTACGGCCGGAGTCTGGACCTTGCCCTCACCGACCGTTTCGTCGGGATGTATGTGAACCGTTACAGCCGGCACCCGGGGCAGGAGGGGGCTTTGGCCATGCAGCGCCTGTTGGATTGGGCGGCGCAGGAGAAGTTCATCCCGGGGAGAGTCCCTGTGGAGTTTGCCGAGCATGTCCACTAAACTTTTCACCGTGGAGGAAGCGAATGGGCTTCTTCCGCCGGTGAAGCGGGCGCTGAAGAAACTCCGCCAGCTCCGGGACGCCATCCGGAAGCTTGAGGAGAAGAAGGCGGTCGAACAGCTTTCCTGGCTTCGGCCGGACGGCACGGTCAGTCCAAGCGCCAAAAAGGGGGTGACCGCAGCGCAGAAAGCGATCGAGGAGAAGGGGCGCGATTTTGAGAAGGGGCTGGAGGAGCTCAACGGCTTGGGGGCCCAGCTCAAAGATCTGGACGAGGGGCTTGTCGATTTCTTCACCGCTCGGGATGAGAAGATGGCCTGTCTCTGCTGGAAGGAAGGGGAGGAGCGAATCGGCTTCTGGCACGATCTGGAGTCCGGCTTCGCCGGGCGAAGGCCCCTCTAGCGCCATGCGGCTCGCGGGGAAAGTGGCGCTGGTGACGGGAGGGGCCAAGAGGATCGGCCGGGAGATCGCCCTCTCCCTTGCTTCCCGCGGAGTTCACGTGGCGATCACCTACCGGACCTCCCGCCGGGAGGCCCTTCGGACCGTCCGGGAGATTGAAGAGAAGGGCGTCAGGGGAATCTGCCTTCGGGTGGATCAGCGGGTCGGGCCTCAGGTTCACCGGGCCGTCAGCCACGTTCACGCTCTTTTTCGCCGCCTGGACATTCTCGTCAACAACGCTTCCTCCTTTTATCCGACCCCCCTGGAGGGGACGACCGAGGCCCAGTGGGAGGACCTTTTGAGCACGAACCTCGGCGGCCCCTGGCGCTTTTCAAAAGCGGCGGCCCCCTTCATGAAGCGTCAGGGCTCCGGGAAGATCCTCAACATCGCCGACAGCTCCGCTTTTTCCCCCTGGGCGGATTACCTTCCTTATTGCGCAGCCAAAGGGGGCTTGATCACCCTCACCCGTGGATTGGCCAAGGCCCTGGCGCCGAAGATCCAGGTGAATGCCGTGGCCCCCGGCCCGATCCTTTTCCCGCCCGGGATCCGTCCCGCGGAGCGGGCCAGGGCGATTGAGAAGACTCTGCTCAAACGGATGGGGTCTCCCCAGGACGTGGCGGCGGCGGTTCTTTTCTTTCTCGAAGGGTCCGACTTTGTGACCGGCGCGGTCCTTCCCGTGGAGGGAGGAAGACTCCTTGCTTAGTCCCCTGGATGTGGCGGTCGCTGTGATCGAACGGGAGGGGAGGTTCCTCATCGCCCAGCGCCTGCCCAACGATTCTTTCGGCGGATGGTGGGAGTTTCCCGGAGGGAAGCTTCAGCCCCGGGAGACCCTCGAACAGGCGCTGGTCCGGGAGATTGAGGAGGAGCTCGGCGTCCAGATTTCCGTGGGGGCCGAGATCCAGCAGATCGAACATCGGTATCCCAACCGGACGATCCGCCTCCACTGCTTCTCCTGCCGCCTCCTTTCCGGGGAACCCCAGGCGAAGGAATGCGCGGCGTGGCGCTGGGTGGGGCCTGGAGAACTCAAAGAGTTCCGGTTTCTGCCGGCCAGCGGGAAGATCCTTGAGTTTTTGGAAAAAGCCGCAACCCCCCGATGAAGAGGGATTCTTCCGCCCGCGCTTTGGCGGTGGCCGTGGAAGGGGCCCGAGCCGCCGGCAAGATTCTCCTCCAGGGTCTGGGAAAGTTGATCTCCTCAGATCTCACGGAGAAGGGGCAAGGGGACTGGGTGACCCGGATCGACCGTGCCTCGGAGGAGAAGATCCTCCAGATCATCCGGAGGGCTTTTCCCAGGCATCCGGTCAAGGCGGAAGAATCGGCCCCCCGGGCGGCGAGGCGCTCCACCCAGTGGCTCATCGACCCTTTGGACGGAACAATCAATTACATCCATCAGTTCCCGGCCTTCTGCGTTTCCATCGCTTGGATGAGGGAGGGAGCGCTGGAGGTGGGGGTGGTGTTTGATCCCCTGCGGAAGGAACTCTTTACCGCCTGCCGCGGGGAGGGGGCCCGTTTGAACGGGCGGAGGATCCATGTTTCCCGGCACCACGCCTGGGAGGAGGTTTTACTGGCCACAGGTTTCCCTTTCCGGGCCCGCGGGCATCTGAATCCCTACTTGGAGTCGTTCCGGCGGATTTTCTTGAAGACCGGTTCCATCCGGCGGGCCGGCTCCGCGGCGATCGATCTGGCCTGGACGGCGTGCGGCCGGGTCGACGGATTCTGGGAGATGTCCCTCTCCCCCTGGGACATGGGGGCCGGGGCCCTCTTGATCGAAGAGGCGGGAGGCAAGGTCTCCGATTTCTTCGGGAAGCAGGGCTACCTGGAAAACGGGCACATCGCCGCGGGCAACCCCCTCATCCACGCCCGGCTGGTGGAGATCTTGGGGCCGGTCTTCCGGGGGAAGCTGTAGAATGTACGACGTCATCATCGTGGGGGGAGGTCCCGCCGGGGCCACGGCCGCCCTGTACACCGCCCGGGCCAACCTGAAGACGCTCGTGCTGGACAAGTCTCTGACCTCGGGCGCCCTGGGGGTGACGGCGAAGATCGCCAATTACCCCGGCTTCCCCGAGGTGCTCACCGGGGCGCAGCTTTTGAAGATCATGCAGGATCAAGCCGCTTCTTTCGGGGCGGAGTTCAAGACGGAGCAGGTCTTCACGGTGGATCTCTCCGGCGAGGTGAAGAAGGTGTACGCCGCCCAGGGAGAATACCAGGCGAAGGCGGTGATTCTCTGCACCGGCGCCATGGGGCGGAAGAACCGCGTTCCCGGGGAAGAGCCGCTCTGGGGGAAGGGGATCTCCAACTGCGGGACCTGCGACGGGGCCTTCTTCAAGGATCAGGAGATCGCCGTGGTGGGAGACAACGAGGAGGCGTTGGAGGAGACCCTCTTTTTGACCCGGTATGTCTCCAAGGTGCATCTGGCCCTTCCTTCAAAGAAGGTGAAGGCCTCTCCTGAGACGATTCAGCAGGTCCAGTCGCACCCCAAGGTTCGGTGGCTGATGGAATGGCGCTTGAAGCAAGTGGAAGGCAAAGAGCATCTGGAGTCGGTCACGTTCCTCGGCCCCCATGGAGAGGAGACCCTGCAGCTTCCCGGGCTTTTCATCTACCTTCAGGGAGGCCAGCCGATCACCGAGTTCTTGAAGGAGAGCGGTGTCGCGATGGACGCCAACAACTTCATCAAGGTGAACCACGAGATGGCGACCAACGTCCAGGGCGTCTTCGCCTGCGGGGACGTCATCGGCCACGAGGTGAAGCAGGCGGTGGTGGCGGCCGGGGAAGGGTGCATCGCGGCCCTTGCCGTGGACAAATTCATCAACAAACGCAGCCGCGTAATCCAGGATTACAAATGACGGAAAACGTGATCATCCTGGGATCGGGCTGCGCGGGGCTCACCGCCGCCATCTACGCCGCCCGGGCCGATTTGAAGCCGCTCCTCATCGAGGGAATCTCACCCGGCGGGCAGCTGGCCATCACGACGGACGTGGAGAATTTTCCCGGCTTCCCGGAGGGGATCCAGGGACCGGAGCTCATGGAGAAGATGAAAGCCCAAGCCAAGCGTTTTGGCACCCGGTTCGTTTCCGGGGATGCGACGAGAGTGGAGGTCACCCGACGTCCGTTGACGGTGGAAGCGGAAGGCGAGACCTTCAAGACAAAGAGTTTGATCGTGGCTACGGGAGCTTCGGCGAAGTTCCTGGGACTGGAATCGGAGAAGGCCTTGATCGGCCATGGCGTCTCCGCCTGCGCCACTTGCGACGGGTTTTTCTTCAAAGGGCAGGAGGTGGTGGTCGTCGGAGGCGGCGACACCGCCATGGAGGAGGCGACCTTTCTCACCAAATTCGCCTCCAAGGTGACGGTGGTCCACCGCCGGGATTCCTTGAGGGCCTCCAAGATCATGCAGGAGCGGGCCAAGGCGAATCCCAAAATCGCCTGGATCTGGAATTCGGCCGTTGTCGAGATCCGCGACCCGGCCAAGAAGAAGGTCAGCGGCGTCCGGCTGAAGGAGGTCCAGACCGGCAAGGAGAGCGACCTCGCCTGCGGCGGGGTCTTCATCGCCATCGGCCATACGCCCACCACCGGTTTTCTGAAAGGTCAGGTGGAGTTGGACGAGAAGGGGTACCTCGTTTTGAAGCGGGGGACGGAAGCTTCCGTCCCGGGTGTCTTTGGATGCGGCGACATTCACGATATCCGCTACAAGCAGGCGGTCTCCGCGGCCGGATGGGGCTGCATGGCCGCCATCGATTGCGAGCGCTACCTTCAGGAGCATCCATGAACGATCAGTCATTTCTGTTTGATTTGACGGGAAAAGTGGCCCTCGTGACCGGCGCCTCGCAAGGTCTAGGCCGGGCGATGGCGATCGCCCTGGCGCAGGCCGGAGCGGACGTGGCTTTGAACGGCCGGTCGGCGGAGACCTTGAAGGAGACCGCGCAGGAGATCGAACGCCTCGGTCGGAAAACCGTTTTGGTGGCCGGCGACGTCAGCGAGGAGGAGAAGGTCAAGGGGATCGTGGAGCAGACGCAGAAGGGATTTGGGAAGATCGATATCCTGGTGAACAATGCCGGCGTCTGGGAAGGGACTTATCTCGTCCGCCTGCGCAAGGAGGATTGGGACAAGGTCCTCCAGGTGAACCTCACCGGCACTTTTCTGGTCGGCAAGGCGGTCGCCCGGGTCATGATGAAGCAGCGCTCCGGTAAGATCATCAACATCTCCTCGATTCTGGGATTGCGCGGTTCCCCTCAGGCGTTGGCCTACTGCGCCACGAAGGGGGGAATTGTGCAGATGACAAGGGTGATGGCGATCGAGATGGGCCGGGTAGGGGTTCAGGTGAATTGCATCGCGCCGGGGCTGTTCGCCACCGAGATGACCAAGAAGTACACGCAAGATCCTGAAGCGATGAAGCAATATCTCTCCCGAATCCCTTCCGGCCGATACGCACAGCCGGAGGAGCTGGCCGGCGTCGTCCTCTTCTTGGCCTCCAAGGCCTCAGACTTCATCACCGGTCAGACGATCGTCGTGGACGGGGGAGCAAGCCTCGTCTAAAAGGTGAAGCCATGGCTGCTCTCACTGGTAAAAGAGTGTTGATGGTGATTGCTTCAAAAGAGTTCCGGGATGAGGAGTATCAAAAGCCCCGGCAGATTCTGGAGGCCGCAGGGGTGAAGGTCACCGTGGCTTCCTCGAGTCTGAAAGAGTCGGTTGGGATGCTGGGGCTTAAGGTGAAGCCCGACATGCTCCTCAAAGAGGCCTCGATGTCCGACTTTGACGCGGTGATCTTTGTCGGGGGGATGGGGGCCACCGAATACTGGGAGAATCCTGCTGCCCACACCCTGGCGAAGTCGGCCTATGAATCGGGCAAGCCCACTTCCGCCATTTGCCTGGCTCCGATGACCTTGGCCAATGCCGGTTTGCTCAAGGGTAAGCGGGCGACGATCTGGCAGGATGCGGCGAGCGATTTCAAGAGCAAAGGGGTGGTCTACACCGGAAAGTCGGTTGAGAAAGACGGTTTGCTCATCACCGGCTCGGGTCCGCAGGCGGCGGAAGAGTTCGGAAGGGCTCTTGTCGAAGCCTTGTCTGCTGGCGATTGACCAGGGGACGACCGGCAGCCGGGCCTTCCTCTACGACCGGCAGGGCCGAGTCCTCGCCCGGGGGTATCAGGAGATCCGCCAGCATTTCCCAAGGCCGGGGTGGGTGGAACACGATCCCGAAGAGCTTTGGGGGACCACCCTCCAGGTCATCCGCAGGGCCCTTGCCCGGGGACGTATAGATCCTTCCCGGATCTATGCCATCGGGATCACCAACCAGCGGGAGACCACGCTCCTGTGGGACAGAAAAAGCGGGCGGCCTTTTCACCGGGCGATCGTCTGGCAGGACCGGCGGACGTCAGATCTCTGCAAGGCCTTCAAAGCGGATGAACCCCAGGTCCGCCGCGTCACCGGGTTGGTTCTCGACCCCTATTTCTCCGGCACCAAGATCGCCTGGCTTCTGCGGCACCTCCCCTCCGTCGCTTCGGCCGCCCGGTCCGGAAGGGCTGCTTTCGGGACGGTAGACAGCTGGCTTCTCTGGCGGTTGACCGGCGGCAAGGCCCATGCCACCGACGTCACCAACGCCTCCCGGACCCTCCTTCTGGATCTGAAGTCCGGCCGCTGGTCCGAAGCGATGCTGAAGATGTTCCGGGTTCCGGGCTGCATTCTCCCGGAGGTGCATCCCTCCTCTCACCGTTTCGGGAAGACCGCGGCAGTGGGCCCTCTGCCCGCGGGGATCCCGATCACGGGGATCGCCGGAGACCAGCAGGCAGCCCTCTTCGGCCAGGGATGCACCGAGCCGGGCGAGGCGAAGAACACCTACGGCACGGGATGTTTCCTCCTCATGCAGACCGGAAAACGGCTGATTCGTTCCAGGCACGGGCTTCTCACCACGGCGGCCTGCGATTCCAAGGGCCAACCCTCTTTCGCCCTGGAGGGCTCGGTCTTTATCGCCGGGGCGGCGATCCAATGGCTGCGGGATGAGCTGGGGCTCTTGAAGAAAGCGGTGGAGTCCGAACGGATCGCCTTGTCGGTCCCGGACACGGGCGGGGCGTATCTCGTTCCCGCCTTCGTGGGTCTGGGGGCCCCCTACTGGAACCCGGAGGCGCGGGGCTTGATCTGCGGCCTGACCCGGGGGACCCGCCGGGCCCATCTCGTCCGGGCAGCCCTGGAGTCGATCGCCTATCAATCCCAGGAACTTCTCTCCGCCATGGAACGGGACAGCGGGATTCGCCTCCATGCTCTCCGGGTGGACGGCGGCGCGGTGAAGAACAATTTCCTTCTTCAGTTTCAGGCCGACCTGGCAGGGGTTCCAGTGGTACGCCCGCGGATCATCGAGACGACCGCCTTGGGGGCCGCCCAGCTGGCCGGCCTCGGGATCGGCTTCTGGTCTACCCAAGACCTCGCCCGGATGCGGGCGGTGGACCGGATCTTCCGCCCCCGATGGACTGGTTCCCGCCGCGGGGAAGCGCTCGCCGGCTGGAAGGCGGCCGTGCGCAGAGCCCTGTGAAGTGAAGTCCTTCGACCTCCTTGTCATCGGCGGGGGGATCGTGGGAGCCGGAATTGCCTGGGACGCCTCTTTGCGCGGCCTCTCCTGCGCCCTCGTTGAGCAGGGGGATTTCGCCAGCGGCACCTCCTCCAAGACGACCAAGCTGATCCACGGGGGCATCCGCTACCTCGAACAGCTGGAATTCCGTCTGGTGCGCGAATCGCTCCGGGAACGGAGCGTCCTTCTCTCCATTGCGCCGGAATTCGTAAGGCCACTCCCATTCTTGATTCCGGTGCGCGGCAAACGTCCGCGGCCCTGGCTGTTGATCCGCCTCGGGATTTCTCTCTATGAGGCATTGTCTGGAAGCCATGGGATCACACGACCCCGGTTTTTGGGGGAAAAGGATCTGCGGCGGGAGGAGCCCCGGCTGCTGGAAAACGGCTACCGAAGAGCGGTTCTCTATTACGACGCCCAGATGGACGATGCAGGGCTGGTTTTGGCGGTCCTGAAGAGGGCCGAAGGGGCCGGTGCCACCTTGGTTGCGCACTGTCCCGTGGTTGGATTTTTAAAGGAGGGCGGACGGGTGGTGGGCGCGCAGGTGGAGGAGCGGCCCAGCGGAACCGGCAGCGCGATCCGCGCCCGGCGGATCATCAACGCTGCCGGCCCCTGGGTGGACCGCGTCCGCCGGTTGTGCGATCCCCAGGCGAAGCCGCTCGTCCGGATGTCGAAAGGGATTCACCTGGTTTATCCGGACCTGGGACTGAAGACAGCCTTGCTGGTCTCATCCCAGAGGGACGGTCGGATCTTCTTCCTGATCCCCTGGAAGGGAAACACCTTGATCGGCACCACCGACACCGACTATTCGGGCGATCCGGGCGAGGCGAAAGCCGATCCGGAAGATGTGGAGTATCTGCTGACAGAAGCCAACCGGGCGCTTCCGGAATTTCATTTTCGAGGAGAGAAAATCCTTTCGACGTTTGCCGGAGTCCGGCCGTTGATCGCGCAGGAGAAAAGGGACCCCTGGGCGGTTACCCGCTCGCACCGCATCCACGAAGACTCCAATGGCTTGCTGACGGTCTTGGGCGGGAAATTCACCACGTTCCGAAAGATCGCCGAGGACGCCGTGGACCGTTTGATTCGGTCTTTCCCCGATCGGAAGCTGGCTCCCTGCCGGACCGCCGTCACCCCTCTGGGTGTTAGTAGGTATTAAAATCTAGTACGTTCTATTGACATCTTGAGGATTCACCGGCCATACTTCCGGTAGAGCATGAGGGAAATCCATCGCGGGGTCCAGGCGACCCGGCGATTTATTTTAGGCAATTCTTTGAGCGTTCAATGCCATGTCGCTCGAAGAGGCCCAGGGGGCCAACCCCGCCATGGAAGCGATGGTGCCGCTTGCAGCCGCCATGGAGCCGCAAGTGAATGCCGAGACATCTGCGAAAGACGACAAGAAAGAGGAGCCGGCTGCCTCCCAGGGACCTGAGCCGGGTGTCAAGGATGAAAAGGATTTAAATAAGGTGATCGAGGAGGCGCAGGGCCAGATTCTGATCATTATGATTGGATCCCCCACCTGCGTTCCATGCCACAAAACGATCCCTATCCTGAACGGTTTAGCCGATCAGAATGACAATGTCACCGTAATCGTGGTGGAGGTTGGCGGAACCAAAGAAGAGGCAGAAAAGATTTCGGAAAAGAATCCTGACATCATCGTTGTGCCCGTCGCGGGAGACGACCCGCCCAAGATATTTCCACCTGTCACCGGCTATCCCATGATCGTGACACCGGATGGAAAAGGGGGCTATGTGGTGATTGCTGTGGGAATGCCGAATCCAAAAACGGTTGAGGAGTGGGAAAAGGTGATCAAGAAACACCAAGAGGAAATGAAAAAGAAACAGGAAGAGGAACAGGCCAAATCGCAAGGAGATTCTCCCAAATGAATAAGCTAAGATCCGCAGTTTGGGTGATGGTAGGGGCCTTGGCATTCTGTGGGGGGTCTGATGGGTTTAGCTGGGCGGAGGAAAAGCTTTTGCCTGAAGCAGTTCAGTCAGAAGTCGGCAGGAGTTTGAATCAAGCCAGCAGCGAAAGTGCCATAGAGGCCTCCATGATGGAAGGAAATCTGGCCGTGGCCATGGCCATGAAGTTTGTGGGCCCAGCACAAGAGCCGAAAGGACCTCCTTTGCCAGCGATGGCTCCACCTGCAACCGCCGGAGACGACCCGCCGATTATCGTCGATATAGATCCCCCTCCAGGGACAGCCAGCACCACCATTAAATTTATCACGGATCCAGAGACAGGAGAAATAACGGTCAAGGTGATTTATTATGACAAGGACGGCGTGCCCATCGATATCGATGTCACGGAACCGCCCGCTCCCCCTGCCCCAGTTCCCATGGACCCGAACGGTCCGCCTGCTGATGTTGAAGTCGACGATTCCTGCGGGGCGGAGGGTGTCGATTACGACGTTATTCTCCCTGGAGAAGATGGTTATCCGGACTTTGGTGGCGGTTCGGTGATTAGCTAGAAACCATCCCGAAACTCCATCGGAGACTCTCAGGATTGCGGCCACGGGTGGCGCGGCGGCTGGTGCGAAGACTGGCGCGGGAGTGGGAAGTCCGCCTCCTCCTATTGGCGAAGACGAAGGGCTTGGAGCTAAGATTCTCAGAAAGCTGGACCGGGCAGTTGACAGAGTTTTGGACCTGGTTGCCAGGATTTACCAGGCTTTGTGATTGGGGGTGGGGAAGTGACGTTCCTCAGAGGGTTTTCCGAAAGGCCTCTTCCAGGGTAGGATGGAGGAACCGGTAGCCGCTTTCCTGGAGGCGCTTGGGGAGGACGCGGGCGCTGGCGAGGAGAAGCTCCTCGCCCATCTCGCCGAATAAGAGGCGCACCGCGAAGGCCGGCACGGGAAAGGCGGTCGGCCTAGAGAGAACTTTCCCCAGGGTCTTCGTGAACTCCAGGTTCGTCACCGGTTGAGGGGAGACCGCGTTGACCGGCCCCTTCAATCCCTCCGTCTTGATGGCGTGGTGGATCACTTGAACCGCTTCCGGCAGGGAAATCCAGCTCATCCACTGCTTGCCGCTCGCCAGTTTTCCGCCCAACCCCATCCGAAAAGGGGGCAGCATCATCTTCAAGGCCCCGCCTGTCGGGCTTAAGACGATTCCAAAACGCAGGTGGACCACGCGAATGCCCCGACTTCTCGCTGCTTGAGCCGCCTCTTCCCACGCTTTTCCCACTTCTGCCAGAAAGCCCGTGCCAGGGGTGGAGTCTTCGGTCAGGGTTTCATCCCCGCGGCTGCCATACACTCCGATTGCCGAGGCGCAGACGAGGACTTTGGGCGGGTTTTTCAGTTGGGCAAGCGTTTTGGCGAGAAGCCCAGTCCCCGCGACGCGGCTGTTCCGGATGCGGGCCTTCTTTTCCGGCGTCCAGCGGCCTTGAGCAATGGGGTCTCCGGCCAGATGGATGACCGCATCGAGTCCTTCAAGCCCTGCCGGTTTCAGCAGGCCCCTCTCAGGGTCCCAGGAGAGAAAAGCGTTGGAGGCAACAGCCCGCTTTGTTCTGGTGAGCCGAAGGAGTGGGTCCCCTTGGGCGAGGAAGGAACGGGTCACTTCTGAACCAATGAAGCCGCTGGATCCGGTGATCAAGACCTTCATACTCCCATTATAGCTCTCGTCGGATGCTATAATGAAATCCAGAAGGAGACAAGACGATGAAAGCCATTCTATTCAATCGTCATGGCGGCTTGGAGGTCCTCAAGTATGCCGAGGCCCCCGTTCCGAAAATCAGCGAGACGGAGGCCCTGATCGAAGTGGAGGCCTGCGGGCTCAACCACCTGGACCTCTGGATCCGGCAGGGCCTTCCAGGGGTCCCCGTCCCCATGCCCCACATCGTCGGCTCCGAGATCGTGGGGAAGGTTTCCCGCCTGGGCTCCAAGGTGACCCATGTGAAGAAGGGGGACCGAGTCCTCGTCGCCCCCGGGATCCACTGTGGGGCCTGCCCTCTCTGCCGGGCCGGCAGGGAGAGCATCTGCAGGGAGTTCAAGGTGGTGGGCCTGCAGACCAACGGCGGCTACGCCGAGGCCGCGGCCGTTCCCGGAAAGAATCTGATCCGGGTCTCTTCGAAGCTGAAGCCCGAGGAGTGGGCGGCTGTGCCCCTAGTTTTCCTGACCGCGTGGCACATGCTGATCACCCGGGGGAAGTTGAGCGCCGGAGAGTCGGTCCTGATCCACGGCGGCGGCTCCGGGATCGGCTCGGCGGCGATCCAGGTGGCGAAGCTCTGCGGGGCGACCGTTTTCAGCACGGTCGGCAGCGAATGGAAGATGAAGCGGGCCAAGGCCCTCGGCGCCGATTGGGTGATCGACTACGCCAGGCGGGATTTTCCGGATGAGGTCCAGCGCCTTACCGAGGGAAGGGGAGTGGACCTTGTTTTCGAGCACATCGGGCCGGCCACCTGGAGGGGGAGCATGAAATGCATGGCCCGGGGAGGACGGATGGTCATCTGCGGGGCGACGACGGGCCCCCTGGTGGAACTGGATCTTCGCTTTTTCTTCATGCGGGAGCTTTCCGTGAGCGGCTGCTACCTGGGGAGCCGTCAGGAGCTGGACCAGGTGGTGAACCTGATCTCTGAGGGGAAGTTGAAGCCGGTGGTGGACACGGTCTTCCCTTTGAAGGAGGCGGCGAAGGCGCAGGCGACGCTGGAAAGCCGGAACTTCTTCGGGAAGCTGGTGCTGAAAGCCTGATGCCGCTGCCTGTCCATCCGTCTGATCCGCAGGGGTTGTCTCACGTTCGCAGGGCTGTGGCCATCGCCAGCGGCAAAGGGGGGGTGGGCAAGACGACGGTCGCCGTGAACGTCGCTTGCGCCCTGGCCGGGACAGGGGCCAAGGTGGGGTTGATGGATGCCGACATCACCGGGCCGAACGTCCCGCTCATGATGGGCTTGAAGGAGCTGCCCCCCCTGAAGGATCAGAAGATCGTCCCTGCGGAGAATTTCGGCGTGAAGGTGATGTCGATGGGGTTTCTGGTGAAAGCCGATGACGCGGTCATCTGGCGGGGGCCGATGCTCCATGGGGCGGTGAACAAGTTTCTGAAGGAAGTTCTCTGGGGAGAGCTCGATTATCTTCTTGTGGATTTGCCCCCAGGTACTTCAGACGTTCAGCTTACCCTTTCGCAGTCGATTCCCCTGACCGGGGCGCTCATCGTGACGACCCCGCAGGACGTGGCCCTGCTGGATGTCCGCAAGTCGATCGCCATGTTCGAGAAGGTCAAGGTGCCGATCCTGGGGGTGGTGGAGAACATGTCCGGCTTCCTCTGCTCCCACTGCGGCAAGACGACCGACATCTTCGACCGCGGAGGGGGCGAGCGGGCGGCCGAGGCGCTGAAGCTTCCGTTCCTGGGGAACATCCCCCTCGTTCCGGATGTCCGGGCCGGCTCCGATAGCGGCCACCCCATCGTCCTGACCCAGCCGGACTCTCCTGCCTCGGTTGCCTTCACTGAAGCGGCCAAGAAGCTCGCCGCCCAGGTGAGCATCCTGGCGGCTCAAGAGTCTGGAAGGATGAGCAACGTTTGGAAACTCTGACCCCCGATCTCATCCTCGACTGTTACGGCCTGCTCTGTCCCGTGCCGGTGAAGAAGACTGCCCGCGCCCTTGACGGGCTTCAGGCCGGCCAGATTCTCCAGGTGATCGCCACGGACGAGTGGTTCGGGCCGGACCTGGAGGCCTGGCTGAGGTTTCAACCCCACCAGCTTCTTTCCCTGGAGAGTGTCGGCCAGGAGATCCACGCCACCCTGAAGAAACAGTGATCGAAGTTTCCCGTCTCGTCAAGAAATTCGGAAGCTTCACCGCGGTCGACGATCTTTCTTTCGAGGTCAGGCCGGGGGAGCTCTTCGGATTCCTCGGCCCCAACGGGGCGGGGAAGACCACGACGATCCACATCCTCTGTACCTTGTTGGCCCCGACGTCGGGCGCGGCTTCCATCAACGGCTTTAACTGCCTCACCCAACCGCAGGAAGTCCGCCGGCGGATCGGCATCATCTTCCAGGATCCTTCTCTCGATGAACGGCTCACCGCGTGGGAGAACCTGGAGTTTCACGGGATGATCTATCACTTGCCCAAGGGCCTCCGGCGCAAGCGGATGGAGGAGGTGCTGGTTCTGGTGGAGCTCTCAGAAAGACGGCACTCGATTGTGAAGACCTTCTCCGGAGGGATGAAAAGGCGGCTGGAAGTGGCCCGGGGGCTCATGCACCAGCCCCAGGTCCTCTTCCTGGATGAGCCGACGATCGGGCTCGACCCCCAAACCCGGCACCGGCTCTGGGGGACGATCGAACGGTTGAGCCGGGCCGACCGGATGACCGTTTTCCTCACCACCCACTCGATGGAGGAGGCCTCGCTGTGCGACCGGGTGTTGATCCTGGACCGCGGGAAGCTCGTGGCGCTGGACCGGCCCCAGGCGCTGGTGGCCCAGCACCGGGCGAAGAATCTTGAAGAAGTTTTCCTCGCTCTCACCGGCCATGACCTGCGGGACAACGGCGCCTCGGAAGCGGAGATCTCCCGCGCCTCGGTCCGGAGGTTGAAGAGATGGCGTTAGGGGATCTTTCCGCGGTTTCCATGATCATGAGACGGGACCTGATCCGCTTCTCCCGGGACCGGGCGGCCTGGGCGGGGTCGCTCGCCCGGCCGTTTCTCTGGCTTTTGGTCCTGGGTCTGGGGATGGGCTCCGCCTTTTCCGGCTTCAAAGGGGCTTCGTACGTCGAGTACCTGTTTCCCGGGATTGTGGGCCTCAACCTTCTTTTCGCCTCCTTCCTCTCGGCCATCTCGATCATCTGGGACCGGGAGTTCGGCTTCTTGAAAGAGATGCTCGTCGCCCCAATCTCCCGGCACGCGATCGCCCTCGGAAAAGCGGCCAGCGGGGCGACCGTCTCCACTTTGCAGGGGTGTCTGGTCCTTTGCTTTCTGCCGCTCGTGGGGGTGAGGATCCCCTGGACGCGCTTCATCGAGGCGTTCCCCGCGATGTTCCTCATCGCCTTCGCCATGACGAGTCTGGGGCTGGTGGTCGCCTCCCGGATGACCTCCTTTGAGGGCTTCGGAACGGTCGCCAATTTCGTCATCATGCCGATGTTCTTCTTGAGCGGCGCCCTCTTCCCTCTGGACAAGGTGCCGCGATGGATTCTGGTTTTCTCTCACCTCAATCCGATGGTCTATGCGGTGGACGCCCTTCGGGCAATCCTCTTGGGGGTGCACACATTTTCGCTTCCCCTGGATCTGTTGGTGCTGACCGCCTTCTCCGTCCTCTCGCTGTCGCTGGCCGTCTGGGCTTTCTGCTACAGAATCTGATCTCATGACTCAGCGGGCCCTTGACGCCACCCCTTCCCTGTGCCATACTTATGATAGGTCGTTAAAACGACCTATTAAGGAGGTTGCCCGTGACGAGGATTTTACCCGCATCCGAAGTGAAGTCTCATTTCTACAAACTCATTGATGGCGTTGCCATCGGGGATGAGGTGATTGTCACCAAGAATGGCAAGCCCACCGTCGCCATGCTCAGCGCTCAGGAGCTCTCGTCTCTCAAAGAAACCCTGGACGTCTTGAGCGATCCCGAACTCATGCGCCAGATTCGCGCGGGAGAGAAGCAAATACGCGAAGGAAGACGCCTTCTGACGTTTGAAGAGGTATTTGGCGAGCCGTTGGTTCCTCCCAAGAAATCTCGGAGCCGTCGGCGCAGGCGTTGAATTACGGCATTCGATTCGTCGATGGTGCAAGCGGCGCCATCACACATTTGCCACCCGAAATTAAGAAAGCTGTTAGAAAAGCTATCCGTTTTCTCTCTGAGAATCCCTACGGAGGCGAGGCTTTGAAATGGGACTTGCAAGGGAAGCGAAAATTTCGGGTGGGACGCTATCGAGTCATTCATCAAGTTGATTCTCATGAAAGGATTGTCATCATTTTCGCCGTCGGCCACCGCCGCGTCATCTACGATTGGTTAAAGTAA
>JACPXR010000100.1 GCA_016196465.1 Candidatus Omnitrophota bacterium
AACTCAATAGGAACGTGAGCACCAGGAGCATCACCCCGACCGTCCAGTTGAATTCCCGCGGCGGCTTGTAGGAGCCGGTCATAAACACTCGAAACATGTGCAGCATCACCGAGATGACCATGGCGCGCGCCCCCCAGCGGTGGATTTCGCGCATGATCCCCAGCGGGACCTGTTCTTTAAGGTCAATGATGTCGCCGTAGGCGTATTCCACCGTCGGCCGGTAGTAGAACATGAGGAGGACGCCGCTCACCGTCAAAAGGAGGAACAGGTAGAAGCTCAATCCCCCCAGCCCCCAGGTGTACCGGAACCTTAAAGAAGCGGGCCGGACCTTCACCGGATGCAGGTGAAGGAAGACGTTGGAGAGGACCATGAGGGCCCGGTTGCGGGGGGTGTCCTGGTAGCCGTGCCGGAAGACCGATTTCCAGACCTTGGAAGTCCGGATGGTCCGGGCAACATCCGTGAGTTTAGCCATTGAATAACCAGTCATTCCCGCGAAAGCGGGAATCTGATTCGAAAAGTCGATCCTCGCTTACGCGAGGATGACGGTTTTGAACCGTGCGTTTGGCCATCACTTAAACCGTCACTTTAAGATAGGCGTCCGGTTTCTTCCAGTCCTTCGGATTCTTGTACCGGTTGCCGACATCCACGAGAACCTGTCCATCTTCGGCCAGGCGCAGCTGACAGCGCTCCAGGGGGCGGGGAGCGGGCCCCTCAAAGTTGATCCCGACCCGGCGAAAGCCGGAGCCGTGGCAGGGGCACTTGAATTTGTTCTGACCTTCGAGCCAGTTCGGGGTGCATCCCAAGTGGGTGCAGCGGGCAAAGATCACGTAAAGGCCTCCCCCCTCCGCCGAGGTGTCCCGCACCACCCAGATCCGGCGCTTCTTCTTCCAGCGCTCGTCCACCGTGCCGGGCAGGTAATCTTCGGGGGGGCCGATCTTGAAGAGGGTGGAAGGATCGTAGGTGATCTGAGGGATGAAGAAGCGCAGGGCGGCCAGGAGGGAGCCCCCCAGCCAGGCCAAAAAAGCCCCCCAGGCCGCCAGGGTGAGAAACTCCCGGCGGGTAAACCAGAGACTCCAGACCTTCGATTCGTCCACCTCCCGCTGCTGGATCGATTTGAGGGGGGCCTTGGGGGCAGCCGCCGGAGGGGGTGAAGCCGGCGGGGGAGGGCTCGGCGCCTGGTCGCTCACCCGGCGGGCCCTCTTCCGTTCCAGCGCTCGAGGAACCGGTCGATCCGCTCTTCGATGATCCGGGAGCAGGTGTGGACCTCGTTCATCCGCATCCTTAAGTTGGCCGAGGCGATCCCTTCCAGGTCGTCGATGTCGTAGAGATAGACATTCTCCAGCCCCCCGATCGCGGGGTCGAGATTCCGGGGGACCGAAATGTCGATCAGGAAGAGGGGCCGCTGGTGCCTCAACACCATCGCCTGGCGGATCTCTGTCTCGTGGAGGAGGAAGCGGTTGGCGCCGGTCGAGCAGATGACGATGTCGGCTTGGACGAGGGCCCGGTCAAGCTCCTCCAAAGAGAAGATCTCCCCTCCGAAAACCTCAGCCAGGGGCAAGGCGCTCTCCCGGGAACGGTTCGCCACGAGGATCCTCCCAACCCCCTGCCCCTTGAGGCACTGGAGGGTTGTCTCTCCCATCGAGCCGGCCCCGAGGGTGAGAACGGTTTTCCGTTTCAAGTCCTGGAAGATCCGCTTGGCGAGCTCCACGGCGACGGAGCCCACCGACACCGCCCCCCGGCCGATCCGCGTTTTCGTCCGCACCTCCTTGCCGGTCCGGATGGCGGTCTGAAAGAGCCGGTGGAAGACCGGACCCACGCTCTGGCAGGAGACGGCCCGGGTGTAGGCCTCCCTCACCTGTCCGAGGATCTCCGACTCCCCCACCACCATCGACTCCAGCCCCGCCGCCACGCGGAAGAGATGCCTCACCGAATCGGGCTGAAGGTACCAGTAGAAGCGGTCCCCCAGGAAATCGGGCGACAGGTCGTGGAAGCGGGTGAGAAACTCTTTCAGCTTCGCCGAATGGCCGTTGAGCTCCGGCAGGAGGGTGTACAGCTCGACCCGGTTGCAGGTGGAAAGAATCACGCACTCCGGGATGTCGCACTTCCGGCGGACCGCCTCCAGGGCCCGGGGGAGCTCTTCTCCTTGAAAGGCGACCTGCTCCCTCAGTTCAACGGGGGCGGTGCGGTGGCTTAAACCGAATACCCCGATGTACATTTAAAAGAAGGTGTGCCTCCCCCCCAGAAAGAGGTTCACCCCCACGGAGGTGAACATCACCAACAGAAACGACATCACCGAAAGCCACACGACCCGGCGCCCCCTGAGACCCGCCCTCAGGCGCAGGCCCAACACCGCCAGATACGCCCCCCAAGTGAGGAGAGACCAGACCTCCTTCGGGTCGGCGTTGAAGAAAGCGCCCCAGTTTTTTTTCGCCAGGATCGAGCCCTGCGCCATTCCAAAGGTAAAGAGGAGAAACCCCAACACCACCGAAATCAAGTTGATCTGGTCCAGCCGCTCCAGGGGGATCACCCTCGAGCGAAGGAGGAGCGGGTCCTTCCGTTTGAGCCGGCGCTCGATCGTCAAAAAGGCGCCGCCGCTGACCACCGCTGCGAAGAAAGCGAGGTAGCTCAACAAAATCATCCAGGCGTGCAGGGCGATCATGGGGCCGCTTGACGGATCACTTTAAAATAGGCCGCCAACGCCTTCTCGAAAACCTTCTTTCTCCGGGCCACGCCCGGCACCTTCCGAAGAACCCGGCGCCGGACCCTGCGCATCCCTCTCAGAAGAGCCGCGATCTCCCCTCCATAGCGGACCTCCAGATCCTTCCGGATCCACTTGGAGAGGGCGGGACTCACCCCCCCTGTGGAGATCGCCAGACACAGCCTGCCGCGCCTGACCACCGACGGAAAGATGAAGGAGCACAAGGACGGCTGGTCCACCACGTTGATCCAGATCTTCCGCCGGTTGGCGAGCCGCCAGGCCCCTTCATTCACCGGTTGACAGTCCGTCGCGGCGACCACGAGCTGCGTCCCCTGGAGGTCGCGGCCCCGGAACTCCCCCCGGCGCCATCGGACCTTTCCCCCCTTGAGGAGCCGTTTCAAGCCCCTCCCCAGGACGGGGCTGACCACGGTGACCCTCGCCCCGCAGGAGATCAAGGCCTTTACCTTCTGGAACGCCACTTCCCCGCCCCCAATGACCAGGCAGGGACGGCGACGAAGCTCCAGGAAAACGGGGTAGTAAGCCATGAAACCTATGAACCACTTATTATGAAATATTCAGCTCGTAAAAACAAGGGACTACTTCTTTAGCAGGTAGTCGGAGAGAGACAGCAGGCTGGTTTTGTAAACCGAAGCTGGGAAGAGGGAGAGGGCCGACCGGGCGCGGGCCAAGTATCTGCCTGCCACCCGAGCGCAATAGGCGGGCACCTTGTGCTCAAGGGCCTGCTGTTTGAGGAGAACCATCTGATGTTTTTTCTCGGCATCCGAGTGGGCGCCATCGCCATTGGGGCTGAACCACTTCACTAAGACATCGCGGCTCTCCGGCTCGACCGCATCCCTGAGCGTGAGCAAAGGCAAAGTCATCTGCCCTTGCCATAGATCCGTCCCGAGAGATTTACCCAAGACCGCCTCCTCCCCGAACAGGTCCTGAGTATCGTCCAGGATCTGGAAGGCGAGCCCGAAGTTCAGTCCAAAGGCCCCGAGACGGGCCGCCTGAGCGGGACCGGCTCCTCCCAACAGGGCTCCCGCCTGCGTGGAAGCGCCCATTAAGGAGGCGGTCTTCCACTGGATGATCTTCAAGTATTTGGGCACCGATAGGTTCAGGTTGTACTGGTGCTGGATCTGGGCCACCTCTCCCTCACAAACGGTTCGGGCGGTGTCGGACATCAGATGCAGGACCTCCGGATGACGGATCCGGCTTAAGAGACAGAAAGCCTTGGAGTAGAGGTAATCGCCGGAGAGGACGGAAAGGGTATCCCCCCATTTGGCGTTCAGGGTCGAGAGGCCCCGACGGAGAGAGGCTCCATCGATCACGTCGTCGTGAAGAAGCGTCGCCGTATGGATCATCTCCACCGCGACGGCCAAGTGGATGGCATTCGACCGGCCAGGGCCCTCTCGTCCGCCGTCATTCTCGCCCTTGCTTCGCAAGGATAAACTCCGGCGAGAATCCGATCCCCGCTTTCGCGGGGATGACACGCCGTCATTCCGAACCAAGCCGGCAGCCAATAACGCCAACGCCGGGCGGAGCCTCTTGCCCGACATCCGGGCAACATAGCGAGTCATCTTCCCCATTAAACCGTCACGCAACGCCAGCTCTTTGAGGAGAAGGGCCTCCGCCGCTTTGAGCTCCGCTCGGATCGGCCGATAGATTTCAGCGAGGCTCATGAAACACCTTATCTCCTGTCAATGACTCCTCATTGGAATCAGCTCCGTCAAACATCCGCAGAATCTCGTATTTCGTGTTTCTCTGAGCCGGAATCCGGCCGGCTCCCCGGATGAGGCGCAGAGCCTCTTCCTTGTCGACCCGGTAGATCATCCCGGTCGCCCCCACCACCACTTCATCGATCAGAATCCCCCCGAAGTCATTCGCGCCGAAACTGAGCGCCAGCTGCGCCAGCTTCGGCCCCTCGGTGACCCAGCCGGCCTGAACGTTCAGGACGTTGTCCAGCATCAGCCGAGACAGGGCGATCAACCGGAGGTACTCCATCCCGCCCGCGGGCGGGGTATTCAACACGGTGTGCCCCCGCTGAAAACTCCATGGGATGAAGGCCCGGAACCCGCCCGTCTGATCCTGCAGCTCCCGCAAACGGACCAGGTGCTCCACCCGCTCGGCCGCCGTCTCCACCATCCCGTAGGTCATCGTGCAGGTGGTCTTTAGGCCGGCCTCATGCGCCGCGAGATGGACGGCGAACCATCCGGCCGCGCTGAGTTTCTTAGGAGAAACCGCCTGCCGGACCCGTTCCACCAGGATTTCCGCCCCGCCTCCCGGCATCGAGTCCAGACCGGCCCGCTTCAGCCGGTCGAAAACCTCCCGGTAACCTAATCCGGTGGCTTGAGCGATCGTGTCGATCTCCGGAGCGGAGAAGGAATGGACGTGCACCTGAGGAAACTGGGCCTTGATCGTTCGGCAGATCTCTTCATAGAAGGAAAGGGGCAGCGAGGGATCCAAGCCTCCCTGCAGGAGAACCTGGGTTCCGCCGATCGACACCAACTCCCCCACCCGGCGCAGGATCTCCTCCGTCGGAAGGCGGTACGCCTCCGGATGCCCGGGCGGCCGGTAGAAGGCGCAGAAAGAGCAATCGGCCACGCAGGCGTTGGTGTAGTTGATGTTTCGGTCCACCACGAATGTCCCCAGGTTCTTGGGGTGGAGCCGGCGCCGCACCTGATCGGCGGTATGCCCCAACGCCACCAGGTCCGCCTCCTCGTGGAGAAGGGTTCCCTCCTCCGCGGTGAGCCGCCGGCCGGCGAGAGCCTTCTCTAGGATTTGATCCGCGCGATCCGTCATCGTGAAACAGGCTCCATCTTATTCTTTCTCGTCCGCGCCGCCGTCCCCTTGGGCAGCGCCCCCAGCTTCTCCGCCTCTTGGGAAAATCGTCTTAAGCCTTCCCACGCCTTCTCATCGAGCCGGTACGAGAGGGCCGCCAGGTACTTCTTCAAGAAATTCGCCTCAAAGGGGAACTGCTTGCGCATTTCGGACAGGAGCTGCGCCTCATGCTCCGTCGCCCATTCGTGCGATTCCGCCAAGGCCGCCCGGATCTTTTCAAGAATCCCGGGATCTCTTTCCACCAACGGACGCCGGACCACCCACAGCGCGTAAACAAACGGCGCCTTTGTCCAACCGGCCCAGGCCTCTCCCAAATCCCACGTGACCCAATCCTCGGAGGATTGGCTCGCCTGAAGCGCTTCGTCCCCGATCAAAAGAGCCGCCGGATATTCCTGCAGGATCTCCGGATACCGCAACGGAGTCGCCTCGAGGCGGATCTTGAGCTCGCGCCGCCGCAGAAGCAGCTCCAACAGGATGGGAGTGGTCGCTCCTTCATTGCTGACGCCGATCTTCTTGCCGTCCAACGCTTCCAAGGACCGGCGGCTGACGACCAGCACGCTGTGAACGCCGCTCTCCGAACGGATGCAGAACCTCGGGACGGGAACGAACTCCTCCTGATGACGGAGATACAGGATCGAAGAAACGGAGGAGGCGTCCAGCTCGCCCATCAGCAATCTTCGGTTCAGATCGGCGGGCGTTCCGGAAACCACCTGTATAGGCGCCAGGTTTAAGCCCGGCGCCTTCTCAGAGAGAATCCCCTTCCGGAGAGCGTACGTGACCGGCCAGGAGTTCAGGTAGCGGATGTCACCGAGCCGCAGCATAGTCATCCTCACGAAGCAGCATGGTCATCCTCACGAAGCAGCATGGTCATCCTCACGAAAGTGAGGATCTGATCCCCGCTGGAGCCTGCCCTCGACAGTCCCCCCGAAAGGGGGGATCGAGGGCGGGGATGACAGATGCCTCGCTGTAAAGGCTGTTGATCTGTTTGGGGATCCTGCCGGCCCGGAGGATCATCTGAGTCAGCTCATCCACCGAGGGAGCGTCGTAATGGTTCGCTCCGGCCGCCTTGACGATTCGTTCCTCCATGTTGGTGGAACCGACGTCATCCACGCCGAAATCGAGAGCCACTTGGATCATCTTGGTGCCCACGTAGGTCCAGAGGAGCTTGATGTGCGGGACGTTGTCCAGCATCAAGCGGGAAATCGCGTACACCTTCAGGTCCTCGAAACCGGTCGTGGGCCGGACCTCCGGGAAAGCGGTCCCTTCCGCGTGGTAAGAAAGAGGAACGAAGGCCTGAACCTTGCCGGTCTCCTCCTGGAGGTTTCGAATCGCCAGCATATGGTCGATCCGCTCTCCCACCGTCTCGAAATGGCCGTAAAGCATCGTGGCGTTGGTCGGAATGCCGTTGGCATGCGCCTGCCGCTGCACTTCCAGCCAGCGCTCGCCGGAAATCTTTTCCGGACAGATGATCTCTCTTACCCGTCTGGCCAGGATCTCCGCGCCTCCTCCGGGCATGCAGTCCAGCCCGGCCGCCTTCAGGCGCTGAAATACCTCATCCACGGAAAGACGGAACCGCTTCGAGAAGAAGTCGATCTCCACGGAAGTGAATGCCTTGACCGTCACCCCCGGAATAACCCTTTTCAAGGTCCGGATCATCTCCTCGTAATAGTCGAAAGGCAGACGGGGATTCAATCCTCCCGTAATATGAAACTCCCGAACCCCCGCCTTCCGGGCCGCTTCCGCTTTCTGGGCGATCTCCTCGAGCGGGAAGGTGTACGCCTCCGAGTGGTCCAGCGGCCGGTAAAAGGCGCACAGCCCGCAGGTCAGAACGCAGGCATTGGAGTAGTTCAAGTGCAGGGTGTGGGTATAGTAGGCGTTATCCCCGTGGAGGCGCTCCCGGACGACGTTGGCCAAAGCGCCCAAGGTGAAGAGATCCGCGTCAAAGAGCCGGACTCCCTCTTCCCGGTTCAAGCGCCGGCCCGTTCGGACCTTCTCGGCGACCTGGGTGCAGTTTTTATTCGGGGGACACAATACCTAATTCTCCTCCTCTATGCCGGAATTAAGTATTGTGTCCCCGGAAATAAAGACTGGCATCCCGGTCCAGCGTTTCGTCAGTTGATGGGGGATCTTCATCAGGTCCAGGACACGTCCCACCACGAAATCGACCAGATCCTGAATGGAGGCGGGACCGTGATAGAAACCCGGAGATGCCGGCACGATATGCGCTCCCGCCTGCGCGAGGGTCAGCATGTTCTGAAGCGTGATGGTGGAAAGGGGGGTTTCTCGAGGGACAACGATGAGCCGGCGGCGTTCCTTTAAGGAAACCTCCGCCGCCCGATGGATCAGGTTGGAAGAGATCCCATGGGCAATCGATCCGAGCGTCCCGGTGGAACAAGGAATGATCACCATTCCCTGTGTCTCGAAAGAACCGCTGGCGAGAGGGGATGTGAGATCCCGAACATCTTCCTCCCGGTAACCGCTCTCACCCAGGCGGTCCTTGAGATCGCCGGAACCGAGCTCCACCGCCATCACCTGCCTGCCGGCGGGACTCACAACCACATACGGCTCCAGATTCCGGGCGATCAGGATTTCGAGGAGCCGGATCCCGTAGCAGGCGCCTGAGGCGCCGGTGAGCGCCACAATGGGATGGCTCATGATCGTTTCAGATCCATCAGAGTAAAGAGGAAGAAGCTCACGCTGATCCATCCGTTGATCGTGAAGAACGCCTTATTGATCCGATCCAACCTGGTCGGGCCGACCAACCGATGCTCCCAGAGGAGCAACCCTGCCATCCCACTCCACCCGATCCAGAAGGATGCGCCCAACCCTGTGACCCATCCAAACCAACCAAAACCGACCAGCGCCAGGATGTGGCAGAGGCTGGAAATAAAAAGCGCGGGTTCCGACCCGAATCGCTGGGGAATTGAATGTACACCGTGGGCTCGATCAAAGTCAAGGTCTAACAGGGCGT
>JACPXR010000098.1 GCA_016196465.1 Candidatus Omnitrophota bacterium
CTGCTTGGGTTCGATCTATCGCCTGTCTTTCATACGGGGTGTTCGAGAAGATGAAATCAACCCGCAGCTTAGAAATGGGATCCTCGGCGGGCAAAACTTTCGTTTCCTCGGCAAATTGCCTCGGCTCCGAGGATCGCGGCTTCAAATCTGCCGAACGGCATAGCGCCAGCACCTTCTCAAATTGGTCCGTATCGACTCCAAGCGTTATGTCGACATCTTGCGTAAAGCGGGGCCTCCCATAGATCACCGCAGCCTGTCCCCCAATAATCATGTAAGGAATCTTCTCCTGATCCAGAGTTTGGGCAAGTCGTTTCAGAAATTGTTCGATCATCTTGAGCGGTGATTGATCATTTTGGCTATTCGAACCTCCGCTTTCAGATCCTCGTTTAAATCCGATCGCCCAAGACTGCCCACGTTCCTGACCAGTTGGTAGAGCTCGTCAAATATCCGGAACGCCTCTTTCGGAGTGAGTTTGAGTTTCTTCAACTCTTCGCGTTCAAACTGCTCGAGTCGGTCAGTTCTCTTAACCATCTGATGAACCCTCAGGGCGCAAAGTGGGAAACAACAACACATCGCGGATGGAGCCCTGGCCGGTCAGCAACATCGCCAAGCGGTCGATGCCGATGCCTAAGCCGCCGGCAGGCGGCATGCCGTACTCCAGCGCCTCGAGAAAGTCCTCGTCAACGGTTTGAGAGTATTCCTTGGCCGCCTCGGCGTACGCCTCGAGCCGCTTTCTCTGCTCGATCGGGTCGTTGAGCTCCGTGTAAGCGTTGGCCAGCTCCATCCCGCCGATGAAAAGCTCGAACCGGTCCGCCAGCTCAGGCCGGCCCGGCTGGGATTTGGCCAACGGAGAAAACTCGGAGAAGTAATCCACCACGAAAACCGGCGAAGCGGTCGAGACTGGCTCGAAAAGCTCGGCGATGATGTTCAAGACGAAGGAGCGGGAAAGCTTCTTCCCCTTCGGGGCCTTCACTTCCACTTTCTTGTCGGAAAGTTTCTTCACCCACGACTCCACCGAATCTCCCGGCCGGATCCCATAAGCCCTTTCCATCTCTTGGGCGAAGGAAAGGCGCTTCCACGGCCGTGAAAGGTCGATGGGCTTTCCGGAAAACTCAAACTTCAACCCCCCGCGAAGCTCCTGGGCGAGAGCGGTGATGATCTCCTCGGTGAGATTCATCATCGAGCGGCAGTCCCCGAACGCCTCGTACACCTCCAGCATGGTGAACTCCGGATGGTGCCGGGTGGAGAGCCCCTCGTTGCGGAAGTTCCTGTTCAACTCATACACCTTCTCGAAACCGCCGACGAGGAGGCGCTTTAAATAAAGCTCCGGCGCGATCCGCAGGTAAAGGTCCAGGCCCAGCGCGTTGTGATGGGTCTTGAAGGGCCTGCCGGCGGCCCCCCCGGGGATCGGCTGCATCATCGGGGTCTCCACCTCGAGAAAACCTTTCCCGTCGAGGAAGCGCCGGATCCCGGAGACGAGGCGGCTCCTTTGCTCAAAGATCTCCTTCGTCTCCGGATTGCTCAACAGGTCCAGGTACCGCTTCCGGTACCGAAGCTCTCTGTCTTTCAGCCCGTGCCACTTCTCGGGCAGGGGGCGCAGCGCCTTGGAGAGGAGGACCCACCGGGCGACCCGCAGGGTTTTCTCCCCTCTTTTCGTGGTGAAGCAGGTCCCCTCGGCCCCGAGGATGTCCCCCAGGTCCAGCGTCTCGGCGATCGAGGCGTATTTTTCCTTCAGCTCCTCCTCCGAGAAGAAAAGCTGGATCTTGCCGCTCTGATCCTTGAGGTCCCCAAACCCGATCTTCCCCTGGCTGCGAAGGGCGGCCAGGCGCCCGACCACTTTCAGAGAACGGCCTTCTTCAAAAGGGTTTAAAAGCTCTCCGATCGGCCCATCCCGCTTGAATTCGGTCTGGTACGGATCGGAAAAAAGCTCCCGCGCCCTTTTTAATTTCGTAAGCCGTTGTTGTTTAAGCTGATCCAGCGTTTCCATGGGAGTCCAAACAGGGCTATTATAACAAGACAGATTCCAACAAACCAATCTCCCCACAAGAGGTAAAAGCTCTCCCCTTCCCCTCGGCCGATCGGGGCGTGGGCCAGTCCCGGATGGAACCTCGGCACCTGCCGGGGAAAGGGGAGCCGTCTTCCGGCGGGGTCTATAAATCCGGACCAGCCGTCATTGGCCGAGCGGACCACCCAGACCCTGGATTCCACCGCCCGGAAGACCGAGGCCTGGAGGTGCTGGATGCTGGCGGCCGAGCGCCCGAACCAGGCATCGTTGGTGATCACAAAGAAGGCCCTCGCCCCTTTCCGGACAAACTCCCTGCTTAAGGCCGGGAAAAGATCTTCGAAACAGACCAGGACGCTGAAATCCAGCTTCTCTTTTCCGGAACGCTGCTGGACGTGAAAGACGGTGAGCTCCTTCCCCGCCGAAAACCCTCCCACGGGCCTCAAGCTCCTCAACCAACCCAGCGCGCCGGGAAACGGCAGGTATTCCCCGAAAGGGACCAGGTGCACTTTGTCGTACCGCTCAAGGAGGACCCCCTCAGGGTCCAACAGAATGGCGCTGTTGAACACCTTCTCCCCCGCCGGATCGCTGGAGGGGATCCCCAAAAGAAGATGGGCCTTCGCCCCCTTCGCCAGCGGGGCAAGCCGCTCGAGGACCTCCTCTTCTTCCAGAAAGCCGGGCACGGAGGTCTCGGGCCAGACGATCAGATCCGGCTTCTCCTTCTGCGCCTGCCGGGTCAGCTCTTCATACCGCCTCCAGACCCCCTCGCCAAAGGAAGCGTCCCATTTTTCATGTTGGGGGATGTTTCCCTGGAGCACCGCCACCCGGAAGGAACGATCGGCGGAAGAAGGGGCGGCGGGCATCCGGTCCAGCAAAGAGAGGGTCCCGTAGCTCAACGCGGGGAGGAGGCAGCTCACTCCCACGCCGACCGCGGTGATCCTCCCCAAGACCCTGCGCTCCCGGAAGAAAACCTCATACAGCGCGGCGTTGATCAAAACCACGAGGAACGAAATCCCGCAAGCCCCCGTCACCGACGCGATCTGAATGAGCCCGATCCAGCGCCACTGGGTATGGGCGAGGAGGTTCCACCCGAACCCGGAAAGAAACACCGAGCGGAGGAATTCCAGGACCACCCAACCTGCCGGCAGGCCCATGAGGACCGCCCCTTGCCGGCGGGGGGTTTCGCAGCGCAAGAAGAGCCGGTTCGCCCAACAGCCCCACGCGCCAAAAAAGAGGGAGAGGTAGCCCGCCAGGAGAAGGGCACCGGTGATCGTGACAAACCCGACCCACCAGACCGTCCCGCCGAAGAAAAGAAGCCCGATGAGGAAACTTTTCCGAAAGGCCTGGCGGGGGGTCGCCTTTCTTAAAAAAGCAAGCCACGGGACCAAGGCGAACCAGGCCAGCCACCCCAGGTCAAACGGCGGATAGCTTAAGATGAGTAAGGCGGAAGTCAGAAAACAGAGGGCAGATTTCCTCATGCCCCATGGCATTTCTTGTACTTCTTTCCGCTCCCGCACGGGCAGGGATCGTTCCTTCCCACTTTCGGATGGTCCCGTCGGACCGGTTCACGGAGACCTTCCTCCACAGGCAAACCCAGGGGAGACTCCGAGGGAGGATTCAGCGCGGAAGGAGCCTGCACTGCGGCGGAAGGCGCTTCGGGATGGACAAACGCCGTCGGCTCAAAGATCCGGGCCGCTGGCCAGAGGACCGTGGCGGCGCCTCCTTCAGCGCCGGCCGCCTGCTGGAGCCCCACCGGCTGAATCCGGAAGATGAGCTCGACCAATTCCGAGCGGACCGACTGGACCATCCCGGTGAACATCTCGAACGCCTCGTGCTGGTACTCCACGAGGGGGTCCTGCTGGCCGTAGACCCGGTAGCCGATCCCCTCCCGCAGATGGTCCATCGCGTAGAGATGCTCCTTCCATTTGGAGTCGATCACCTGCAGAAAGACCCACTGTTCCAGCCGGCGCATCTGGTCCTTGCCCAGGGCGGCCTCGCGGGACTCGTAGGCCTGATGGGCCGCTTCCTTGAGCTTCTCCTCCCAATCCTCCCGATCGATCCGTTTTCTCCCCTTCCCGGAGGGCGCCGGGGCCTCCTCGAGCTGAAGTTCGATCCCAAAGGAGTTTCCCGCCGACCCCTTCAGGCCCTGAAGGTCCCACTCCTCAGGGTCCTGGTGGTCGGGGGCGAAGCGCAGGAGAAGGCCCTCCGCCGCCTCCTCGACCATCTCGAGGATCTTCTCCTTGAGGTCTCTCCCCTCGAGGACGTTGCGCCTTTCCTTGTAGATCACCTCCCGCTGGCGGTTCATCACGTTGTCGTATTCAAGAAGGCGCTTCCTGATCTCGAAGTTGTGCAGCTCGACCCGTTTCTGCGCCGTCTCGATCGCCCGGGTGAGCCACGGGTGCTCAATCGCCTCCCCTTCGGGGATCGCCGCTTTGGTCCATTCCAGGAGGCGGTTCTCCCCGAAGATCCGGATCAGCTCATCCTCCAGCGAGAGATAAAAACGGCTCGAGCCAGGGTCTCCCTGGCGGCCGGATCTTCCCCGGAGCTGATTGTCGATCCGGCGGGACTCGTGGCGCTCCGTGCCCAGGACGTGCAGGCCTCCCAAAGAAACCACCTGGTCGTGCTCCTTCTGCACTTGCGCTTGCATCTGTTCCCTGATCCTGGCTACCTCTTCCGCCGGCAGCTGTAATTCGGGGTCCCCGTCCACGCGCCGCTGGATCTCTGCCGCCGCCAGGAAATCCGGATTCCCCCCCAGGAGAATGTCGGTTCCCCGTCCGGCCATGTTGGTGGCGATCGTCACCGCCTGGTGGCGCCCCGCCTGGGCGACAATCTGCGCCTCCTGCTCATGGTAGCGGGCGTTGAGGACGTGGTGGGGAACCCCCTTGCGTTTCAAGAGCTCGCTCAAACGCTCCGACTTCTCGATCGAAACGGTCCCCACCAGGACCGGCCGCCCCGAGGCGTGGAGGTGAGCGATCTCCTCCACCACCGCCTGGAATTTCTCCCGCTCCGTCTTGAAGACGACGTCCGGATGGTTCGTCCGGATCAACCGCTGGTTGGGCGGGACGGTCACCACCTCCAAGCGGTAGATCTCGTGGAACTCCGCCGCCTCGGTGGAGGCGGTCCCGGTCATCCCGGCGAGCTTGTCGTACATCCGGAAGTAATTCTGGAAGGTGATCGTCGCCAGGGTCTGGTTTTCCCGCTCGATCCGCACCCCCTCCTTGGCCTCCACCGCCTGGTGGAGCCCGTCGGACCAGCGCCTGCCCGGCATGAGGCGCCCCGTGAACTCGTCGACGATCACCACCTGCCCCTCTTTGATCATGTAATCGACGTCCCGGTGGTAGAGGGCGTGGGCCCGCAGGGCCTGTTGGATGTGATGGACAAGGACCACGTTCTTGTCCTCGTAGAGGTTCCCCACGTCGAGGAGCTTCTCCGCTTTTTTCACCCCCTCCTCGGTGAGGACCGCCGAGTGGGCCTTCTCGTCCACCTGATAATCGGTCCCTTTTTCCAGTTGGGGGATGATCCGGTCGATCTGGTAGTAAGCTTCCGTGGACTCCTCCGCCGGCCCCGAAATGATCAGGGGGGTCCTCGCCTCGTCGATGAGGATCGAATCGACCTCATCGACAATGGCGTAGGAGAGCCGCCTCTGGACGCATTCGGAAAGGTCCACCGCCATGTTGTCCCGCAGGTAGTCGAAGCCGAACTCGTTGTTGGTGCCGTAGGTGATGTCGCAACCGTAGGCGGCCTTGCGCTCGGCGGGGCCCATCGCGTGCTGGATCACCCCGACGGTCAGCCCCAGCCCCTCGTAGACGGGGCCCATCCAGTTCCGGTCCCGCTTGGCCAGGTAATCGTTGACGGTGACGATGTGAACCCCCCGGCCCAGCAGGGCGTTGAGAGTGGCGGCGAGGGTGGCCACGAGGGTCTTCCCTTCGCCGGTGGCCATTTCGGCGATCTTCCCCTGGTGGAGGACCATCCCGCCGACGAGCTGGACGTCGAAGTGCCGCATCGAGACGCTCCGGCGGGCCGCCTCCCGCACGCAGGCAAAGGCCTCGGGAAGAAGCTCTTCAAGGGCCCGCTCTTCCGCCTTGAGGCGGCGCTTCCGTTCCTCCTTGATGGCGTCCTCGTTCTCCGGATCGATCCCATCGAGGGGGACGCTCCCGTCGGGCAGGAGACCGCCGCCCAACTCTTCGATCCTCCCTTTCAGGCGCCGCCGGAATTCGCCGGTCTTCGACCTCAGCTCGGCTTCACTCAAGCCCTTGAACGAGGGCTCGAGGGCGCTCACCCTTGAAGCGTGGGGCAGGAGAGATTTCAGGATCCTCTCATTTTGCGAGCCAACCACCTTGTTGAGAACCCAGTTCAGCATCCGGCAGCTGTCCTAAGAGGGTTTCTTCTGCGCCTTCCACCGGAGGAAGGCGTCAAGGAAAAGATCGAGCTCCTCGCCGTTTAAGACCCCCTGGGTCTTTCCGGTCTCGACGTCCGTCCGGTGGTCCTTGACCATCTGATAAGGATGGAGGACGTAGGAGCGGATCTGCGAGCCCCATTCAATCTTCTGTTTCTCCGCGTACTGCTTGTACATCGCCTCCTCCCGGCGCTTGCGTTCCAGCTCATGGAGCCGCGCCCGAAGGACCTTCATGGCGAACGCCTTGTTCTTGTGCTGGGAGCGCTCGTTCTGGCACTGGACGACGATGCCGGTGGGCAGGTGGGTGATTCGCACGGCGGAATCGGTGGTGTTCACCCCCTGGCCGCCGGGTCCGCTGGCCCGGTAGACGTCGATCCGCAGCTCCTTCTCCGGAACGTCCACCTGGATGTCGTCGGAGATCTCGGCGATCACGTCGACGGCGGCGAAGGAGGTGTGCCGCCTTTTGTTCGAATCGAACGGGGAGATCCGCACCAGGCGGTGGACGCCCGACTCCCCCTGGAGAAGCCCGTAGGCGTATTCCCCCTTGACGAGGACCGTCACCGATTTGATCCCCGCCTCCTCCCCGCCGAGATAGTCGAGGACCTCATGCTGGAATCCCTTCGACTCCACCCAGCGGGCGTACATTCGAAAGAGCATCGAGACCCAATCGCACGATTCGGTGCCGCCCGCCCCGGCAGTGATGGAAAGGATCGCGTTGTTGGCGTCCGACTCCCCCTGAAAGAGGGTCCGGCGCTCCAGGGATTGGACGGTTTTGGAAAGGAGGTTCAGGGAATGCTGCAGGTCCTTGAGGGAGGCGGCGTCGGTCTCCTCGGTGAGGGCGGCAAACTCCTCGATCGTCTTGAGCTCTTCCCAGGCCGCCCTCCAGGGCTCCACCACGGACTTCAGCCGCTTCAATTCCTGGATGGTGGTGTTGGCTTTTGCCTGGTCGCCCCAGAAGCCGGGCTGAGCTAGGGTTTCTTCGAGGACCTTGATTCGGCCTTCGGCGGAGTCCAGGTCAAAGATACCTCCGCAGGTTCTGGAGCGTGTCGCGCAGGATGTTGATTTGTGTCGCGAGAGCAGGAAACATGATGAAGGATTATATCAGAGAAAGCTAGCGGCGGGGATGCTGGTGGCGACGGTGGTAAGACCAGTAGGTCAAGGCAAACCCAATCGTCCCGACAATCAGAAGGGCCGTGTAAAGAGCTGTCATCGAAACCATGGTCAATCCTTTTCCTCTATCCCATCCAAGAAGTATCCCCACCCTAAGAACACCAGACCGGACACTGTACCCACCAGCAAAGTTACCACACTCACCCGCCCCCCGGCAAGCAGGTTTCCAACCACGGCGTCGCTGCCAACCGAAGCAGCGAGTTACGCGAAGAGATCCGTCAGGGTGTTCCAGATTTCGCGGTACGTGACGACGCCCCGCAGGCGGAGATAATCGGCAGCCACATTCACCGCAAAAAACTCTTCCCCGGAAGCGACGGCCCGCACCACCGCCAAAAGGAGAAGCTCCGGCGGGATCGGATCCCGCATCGGATCGCGCCCATCGCGCCTGATCCGCACCACTCGAAACCCGTGCGCCCGGTAGGCCTCCTCCAGCGGCTGGCTCCAGACGCTTACCCGAACCGGCGTCGCATCAGACCAGCTTGCGACACTGCGCAAGTCTCTTTTGATCCGCACCAACCGGCTGGCAAGAATTTCCGGATCTGCATCCTCTCTGGCCAGCAGCGGCCGATCCATCAGGACCGCCACCCCTTCGTAAAGAGGTGGAATCTCATGCACCCGATGGATCGATTCCATCCATTCCTCCGGCGTCATCACCTCCCGCATCCACGCCGGCATCCGCCGCTCAAGCTCCTCCAGCCCGGCGGCTATGTCAGAATTTAAAGAGTGTGGTACAATTGAAGTGGTGAAAAAGTCCGTATTAACCGAGGGACGGCGTGACGTATTGTCCAAGACGCTGGCGGATTTTTCCAAGATTCTATTTGCCGGTGCATTTGCAGGAGATCTATTTGGGAAACTCTCGGTAGGATTAAAGGCTGTATTCGTAGCAGGCATCGTGATCTGTGTGTCGCTGGCTTGTCTGCTCGCGCCTGAAGAAAAGGGAGGATAAGAAAATGTGGTTTGCTCCGGTAACAGCTCTGTTGATTTGCCTTCTAGCGGTAATCCTCTACGCCATTGATCGATACCAAAAGCGCCACGCCCACTAAGCACAGTCTTCCCCCCTAATTCTTCACTGCTTTCAAGTCCCTCCAGCCCGGCGGCGGACGGTTCAGTGGCGGGACCGGCGGCCAATGGTAGCCATATCGTGATCTCGGCTCCACCCTCAGAAAGATTGTGATCCTCAACTGTACCGCCCCACTCCTCTACCCGATCCTTAACGTATGCCAGCCCAAGCCCATGCTCCCCCTCACCGGCAGGTTTCGATGTGACTCCACGGACAAAGAGGCGTCCTCCTTCCAACAACTCTGGAGAAATCCCGGGGCCGTTATCCCTTACGTCGATCCGGACCCGATCTCCTTGTCGGGCCACAACAATCTCCACCTGGTTATTGGAAAATCTCTCTAATCCCTCAATGGCGTACCGGGCATTTGCGAGCACATTCATGATGACATCGTTAAAATCGTAGGGATCGACACGCACCTGCAGAGGTTCAGGGGGAAGGGAGATTTTGAAATCCTCGTTCGAAGTTCTCACGTAAGCTTTCCACGGGCCATGGAATTTCGGACGCATCAAGTGTTCAAGCACAACAAGGCGGGGAGGCTCACGTGTCCCGGATAGGCGTTCTTTGAGCCGTGTAGATGAGCCCAAAACTGCATAGACCCAGGAGCGGAGAGAACCCATCGCATCCCGAGCGTCTCCCACTTCTGGATCTCGGATCTTCTCAAGCTCACCCGCCAGCAGTGCGTAGCGAGCGTAAATGGCGTCCAGAATCCCTGTCCCTACCTGGAACATCTTTCCCTCATCCTCAGTTTCACGAAATCGTTCGTATTGATCAAAGAGGTGGCCGAGGGCACTTAAGAACTCCCTTTGCCCCGCCGACATCTTCTCCAAAGTCTCTTGAATTTTCGACTCCGGTGAAAGCTCTGAAGAAACGGCGTCCAATAGACCCAATAGGTATTCATGCCGCTGGATCATCATGCTGTGAAGATAATCGCGGATCATCTTTAAGGCTGCCTCCTCCAATCCAGTAGATGGCGAACCATCCAGTCGGCGGGTGAGCGCAGATGGTGTGTCGTCTTCAATGGAGTCGCGAAGGGTCCAGGCAGAAGGGGGGAGAAGGAGGGCGCAGACGAGGAAGGTGACCAGAAAACGGACTCCGAGGGATCGGAAAACCATGCTCTAAGTATACCCTGCGAGGCGGCGGGAATCCAATGGATAAATCTAGATGAGAGTACGACTAACACCTTCGCGGCGCAGGAGCCGGCGTTTTGCGGCAACTCCCCATGCGTAGCCACCTAAACTTCCATCGGAGGCCACGACGCGATGGCAGGGGATCTGCGGCGCCCAGCGGTTTGCTTTAAGCGCTTGGCCGACGGCGCGGGCGGCGTCGGGCTTTCCGATCATCCGGGCCACCTGCGCGTAGGTGCGCACCTCGCCCTTCGGAATCCGGAGGACCGCCTCGTACACCCTGCGCTGAAACTCCGTGCACTGTTCGCGCCAATTTCTCATCGAATGACTTCCCTCAAATGACGAACATGTGGAATTTTTTTTAAATCGGCCAGTAAGCGCTCGTCGGCCGTGACAAAGCGGCAGTGCAGTAGTTCCGCTAAAACCACATAGGATGCATCGTAAGAGGTAATTTCATAGCGAGAGGCAAATTCAATGACACGAGAAAACTCAAGAGCCTCAAAAGAATACCGTTCGATGCCAGTTGCGTGAATTTCCCGAAATAACTCAGCCGCTTTTCTTCCATCAGCCCATCGTAACGGCAGCACGTTGGAAACTTCATAAAACAGAAGTTCCGGGACAACGATCGGGTCTTGGCCGGAAAGATGACGTTCTCTCAAGGCCAGCGCCGCATTGCGGTCAACCTCTTCAGGGAGAACCCATTTCAGAATCACGGAAGCATCAGCAACAATCAACGGCTGTCCCGAAGCCTCCGGATCAACGTAACGGCATCCGGACCTTTCTTGAGATATTTTGCATTGCGCTCCACCCATGCATCCATTCGACGAGCCGACTCCTCAAGACGGGCCCGGCGTGTCTGGCGATCTTCCCTGGCCTGATACTCCGCGTAAGGCTCCATGACCACCAGGGGCTCGTTGGCCCTCGTGATAGCGATCGGCTCTCCCTTGGCGACCTGATCCAGGATGGATCCGAACTTCTTCCGAACCGTCAAAGCGGATACCGTTTTCATAGCTCTTTCCCTCCCTAACTATAATATATACTATAATACCTCATATATCAATAGGGGGGAAAGGAAGCCAGACCCTTTTATCCCCTGAGGTGTTGGGAGATCCGCTGGGCGAGCATCGCCGAGATCCCGCGGACTTGAGCGAGCTCCTCAGCGGTGGCCCGGCGCATTCCCTCGACCGAGCCGAAGCGGACGAGGAGGTCCTGCTTCTTTCGGGGGCCTATCCCCGGAATCTCATCGAGCACCGAGGCCAAAGCCCGTTTACCCCGGAGCAGGCGGTGGTAGCCGATCGCGAAGCGGTGGGCCTCGTCCCGCAGGCGCTGAATGAGCTGGAGGGCCCGGGAGGAGGGTGGCAGGAGGACCGGTCTCGTCATCTGTGGGAGAAACAGCTCCTCAAACTCCTTGGCGATGCCGACGGCCGGCAGATCCAACTTCAGCTCCCTCAACACCTCCAGGGCGGCGTTCAAGTGTCCCCTGCCCCCGTCGATGACGACAAGATCCGGGAGAATTCCCCCTGCCTCGTACCGGCGGCGCACCACCTCCTGCATCATCGCGTAGTCGTCGATCCCTTCCACCGTCTTGATCTTGAACCGCTTGTAACCCCCCTTGAAGGGTTTCCCGTCGACAAAGGTGACCATCGATCCGACCGCCTTCCGTCCGAAGATGTTGGAGATGTCGAACGCCTCAATCCGCCGGGGCAGTCGCTTCAGCCGCAGGACCGACTGCAGATCCGCCAGCGCCTCGGAGGGGATCACCCGCCGGGGGCGCACGCGGATCTCCAGAAGCCCCGCGATCTGGTCCCGCAGAGAGGCCGCCTCCTCGTAGAGGCGCTTGCCGGAGGCCTCCTGCATCTTCTTCCGGAGCTCCTCCAGGACCTCGCTCTTCCTCCCCTCCATCAGGCGGAAGACCCTGGAGAGATTCTCCTGGTAGGCCTCCGGGGCGATCTTCCCCTCGCAGGGGGCCGGGCAGAGCTTCAGGTGATAATCGAGGCAGGCCCGCTGGGGAAGGGTGCGGCAGGTCCGGAAAGGGATCACCCGGCGGA